>JAMLHE010000020.1 GCA_023957315.1 Candidatus Kapaibacterium sp. | reverse complement strand
TAAAGACAGTTTAGGGCAGCCGGTACTCGATTCGCACGGGCATTTGATAGTAAAACACGACCTTTTCAATCATGACGGCTTAACCAAGGACGGCATTGCTGAAGCTTTCGCAGAATTTGCCAAAAAAGAGCAACTAAGTTTTTTTTGAAACAGCCCTTCGATGAAGCCAAATACAAGGCTTTGTTGGAAGGGCTTGAAATAAGCATACTCCTAAAGAGTGAGTTAGAAAATTTCGGAGATTTATCTTCTGAATATTTTTTATCTGAATTTATTAGAATGTCTACGGAAATAAGAAAGCTGAAATACTTACCTCTTGGAGATATTTCCTACATTACTGATGGAGAACATGGTTCGCCTGATTGGGATGATAATTCTATAATAAAATATATAACCGCTGAATTCATTAAACCGAATTATATTCAAAATGGCAATTTCAAAACCATTTCTGAAAAGCAAGATAGACGAAATACCAGAGCCCATTTAAAAGAAAATGACGTGCTGATATATTCAGTAGGCGCTTATGCTGGATATAGTGCAAAAGCTGAAAAACATCTTTTCCCTGCCAATATCCCCCGGTCTGTTGCTATCGTAAGACCAAATGAATTACTCTCTTCGGAATATTTATCGGTTTTTTTAAATTCAAAATATGGAGAATTCCAAACTAAAAGATTTCGAGCAGGTAATTCTCAACCAGTTTTAGCTTTGGAAAAAATTAAACAGTTTGAAATTCCGATTTTAACCGATGCTTTTCAATCAAACATTAAAGTTATTTACAATCAAGCTTATGCTTACCGTTTACTTTCTCTACAAACCTATACTCAAGCAGAAAACCTGCTTTTAGACACTCTTGACTTAAAAGATTTTCAAGTATTTCATGAACCTGTGAACGTCAAAAACTTTTCAGAATCCTTTGGTAGTTCCGGACGTTTAGATGCGGAGTATTATCAAATCAAATACGAGCAAGTTGTTGAGCGTATCAAATCAACTAATTATGACCGCCTTGTCGATATTGTAAAAATCAAAAAGTCAATTGAACCGGGTTCGGTTCATTATTCTGAAGTAGGTTTGCCTTTTATTCGTGTGTCTGATTATAACAAATTCGGACTTTCAACACCAGATAAATATTTAACAGATGAGTTCTGCAAAGAAAACGCTGAACTAATCAAAGGACTGAAACCTAAAAAGGAAACCATACTGTTCTCTAAAGACGGTAGTGTTGGAACAGCATACATGCTTAGAAAAGATGCTGACTTTATTACTTCCGGTGCAATACTGCATTTAACAATCAAAGACAAGACCAAAATCATACCTGAATACTTAACCCTTGCCTTGAATTCAAAATTAGTTCAAATGCAAGCGGAGCGAGATGCTGGTGGTTCTATTATTCTACATTGGCGAGTTAGTGAAATTGAAAACGTGATTGTTCCTATAATTGCTTTAGATAAGCAACTTGAAATTGCTGAGTTAGTTGAAGAAAGTTTCAAGCTCAAAAAGCAATCCGAACATCTTTTGGAAGTTGCTAAAAAAGCTGTAGAAATGGCAATTGAAATCAATGAAAAAAGTGCGATTGAATACATCGAGAGAAGCACAAAAATAGCAGAGATATCATAATCCCAATGTAGTTAATTAATATTTAGCTTTTTTTCTCATATCCTTCCTTTGGCTGCAAGGCGTCTGTAATGCTCTCCGAGTGCTGTTAAACGACAAGATTTTGATTCCATAGCGGCGTGCCACATGTGTGGTGCTTCATGGGGAACTAACAAATTGAGTCTATTGTATTTTTGAAGAAGAGCAAATATTCTTGTGTTTTCGGGAATTGGTAAAGGCATCCCTTCATCTCTACCCTTCTCCTCAGGCTCATATGTTGGGTCAAGTTTGAATTGAAATCCAGGGTTAGGAAATAACTCTGAAATTCGTCTTAATTCATCAAGTGGTATTGCCGGGTTTACACTTCTTAATGAAACAAACGCTTTTACATTTGTTTTAAAAACAGGTCTTTGTTCCCAAGCACCTAATGATTGGTCAATATGAGCATAAATGCTACCTGGAGTAATATCACCAGTTAAATTTGCTGCACTACCACTTAATGCATCTACTAAAAGATTAGTAAATATACCACTCCCATTTTCTTCAGATGCATATTGGTCTTTAGTTGAGGCTGTTAATACAGTCAAACCTTCTGAAAGAGTGGCATGTTGGTTCCCTGATGGCATTGAACCTGCAATACCTGAATGACAGCTATCAAGTATTATTATTTTGTTTGCTGCGGGCGAATCGTTAGCAAGTGTTAATATGTCGTTCAAAGAAACACCATCGTCTGGACGTTTTGACTCTGATGTTATAAGATATCCACCTGTTCCTTCAATAGACCCATGTCCCGCAAAATAAAATAAAACTATTTGAGCATCTGTCTTAAATAGTTGTTCAATGTTGTCTTTGAGAGATGCCCGACTAATACTTTCACTAGGACCCGATGATGTCGTTAATTTGCAGCCAAAGTTTGGCGAACCGTCACCGTTACGTTCTAATACAGACTTTACTTCATATGCATCGTTCACACAACCCGTAAGAAGTGGATGATTGGCATAGTAGTTTATTCCTACTATAAGCGCTTTTTTCATGTTTTTTATTACAAACTGTTAATAAAGTCAGCAATGGTTTCCCAAGTCCAGACATTAGTTTTGACACCTTCAAGATTAGTTCTGTCATCTTTATATGCATAAATTCCCATTACTCTTTTCATTTCTTCTTTTGCACATTTTATTTCCCACTTCTGCCCACTGGAATTAAGTGAATTTTTACTTACAAGAACAATTACGCCGTCAGAGCGTTTAATCCTTGTTCTCACTCTTGCTTTCCAATCATCATCATATGCATCTTTTACAGACATATCTATATATTCGAAAGGTGATTTAGTGTTAAGGGATTGTCCTTTCAAAAAGTCTCGTTGTCTTTCATCTTCCATGGCGAAGGCTACGAAAATTACTTTTTTGTTTTCCATTACTTTTTATGCTTATTGTTAATAAAAGATGATACTAATATAAACATTTTGACCAAATAAATTATTACGGCAATTAAAATTTTCAATTTTAATGAATTAAATAATTCTTAAAAAATAATCCAAAATAGCAGAATATAACTTGCGTGTGTAAGGTTAATGGATTACATTAGTATCAACAGAAGTGACATTTACAAATATTGAATAGGGATTTGAGATGAGAGTAAGTGAATTGAAAGAGATTTTAGAAAACCTGGATGATGATATGGAGGTTCGAGTTGCATCACAACCGAACTATCCATTCGAATATGCCATTGACGGAGCAGTATCCGGTGCCGAACTCGAACTGGACGGCTGCGACAATATACTCTACTTGGTGGAGGGCGAGCAAATTGGATATTTCACTAAAAAAGCATGGGAGATGATATGATTGAAATAAATATTCAAACCTTCGAGACATTATAAATTTTTAAGCATTTCAATTCACAAATAGAAGAAAGCAGCAATCGCTCAATTCACAAGTGTATCCGTAGAATATTGGAGTACCCCCTGCTTTTCTACAGTAAAAGTTTGGAACGAGCGTGTAATGACCATTGTTGTAATAATCCGGCATAATTACTCCAGAGCAGTTAATTTATGTTCGAAAAAGTTGATGTCCGGGTCAGCAAGATAGAATTGAGTTTCAACAACGCGAGTATGTCCACTCATCGCATTCCTTGCTTCGGGGTCAATTCCCAGTTTTCTCCACTTGTTTATTGCAGACTTGCGGAGTATGTGAAATGTGACTCGTGGATATTTCTTTTTAAGCTCTTTTGACATTTGCACAAGCCCGTCTTGGAGAGTACGTTGTGGATACTGCTGTGATGTCCAAGTAACAAACTTAAAGTTACCCATACTCTTTGACTCTTCGAGAATCTCTATTGCACGCGGAAAGTATTTGACCGGAAAAATCCTGTCTCTATCCCCTTTGCCGTGTATCACAAAGTAACCTTTGTCAAGGTGAATATCACTCCAATTCAAATCTATAATCTCCTGTATTCGCATAGCTGTCAAATAAGCAAATTCAATCATCAAAGTCATAGCATAGTTTCGAGTTTTGAAATAGTTGATGACTTCATAAATTACTTCTTCGCTGCAAATCTCAACAGTTTTATGCTCATATCCCGGCACCATTGACTTTGTAATAGGATTTCGAGTCATCCATTCGAGCTCTATTGCATATGCAAATAGTTTTCTCAATCGTTGCATCCGCTTCCAGATGGTATTTTGTGCCAAGTCCAGACCTTGAATAATCGCGTAAACATGCGCCCGGATTTTATCCACTTCTTCAAGATAGAAGTTTTCGGTAAAAAACTGCTTATACACAATCATATATTGCTTCTGAGTTTCAGCATTGAGCTTGATTATCTTGTCGCGATGAAAACGTTCGAGTAAATGCTCAATGGTTAATTCGCTGACATTGTTTGTATCGCTTACATCAGCTGTCGGATAAAACCATCTATCTATTCGTGTCCGCAAGATTTCCATTGCGGCTCTTTTGTTTTTGGGAAGCCATTCGATACTCGTCGCTTGTCTATGCGAATTTACACAGGTATGCACATAACCATTTCGATTAAAGCAGTATGCTTTGCGATAAGTAGGATGCAACCACCGATTTTCAGAAGGCTTGACATATCTGGGCATAATTTTAAAATTCACGCATTAGTGAAACTGCTTTTCCAAGTATATGCAGCTCATCATCTGCTGCAATTTTGATGGGGTCGTAAGCTTCGTTATCACTTTTGAGGTACACGCTGAAATTATTCCGGTAAAATCGTTTAACATGGAAAGCAGAGTTATGCAAAACGGCGCAAATATCGTTGTGTAAAACAGGAACATCTACATCTATAATAAGTTTGTCTCCTTTTATGAGTGTTGGAGACATGGAATCGCCATGGATTTTCACAATATAAGGCTTTTTGAGGCTTTTTATAAAGTCTGAGGGGACATATTCGTCTTCGGTGCCGTCAAAAAATGGTGTTCCATCACCACAGCTTGGACAGCTGACAACGGAAGCAATTTTTGTAGGATTATTTTCTACTAATTCGTAATCTTTGTTAATGTTCATCATGTGTTATTACTAATTTGTTAATGTTTTCGGATAGTTCAATCAATTGTTGTTTTGATAATGATTCAAGATTTTTAACAGATGACCAATCTGAAGTGCTTATTTCGGCTTCTTCCGCTTTAGGAGTTTGTTTGAGTTGTTCAATGTCCATTTCATTTCTCATCGGTCCAATTCCGTACTCAATCCATAGTGGATTTGCTCCTGCCTGCTCTATTCTTTCCAAGAATTTGTTCCCAATCGAGGCATCTTTGTTAAGATATAAGGATATTGATTGCCTTGCAACGTCCATCACGCGAGCAATTGAGGCAATGTTGTTGTTATAATATTCCTTAATGAACTCTTTTAGCCGTTCATTTGCTTTTTCTTTGCTTAAGCAGGTTCCGATCAGATTGATTTCGGCAGGTGGAGCTTTGGCTTCCTGGACGAACTCTTTCAAATCATTTACGGTTCTCCGGAGCGAGTTAATTTGCTGTTGCAAATCAGCATCGTTTGAGGGGATTTCTGCTTCGGAATCAGGATTAAGTAACGAATCACCTACTCCGGTAAAATACCAGTTAAGATTTAATCCCATGTCAAGTAATTTCTTGACTTTTTCGGGTGATGAAAGAACACTTCCACCCGGTTTGGTATATTTTGGCACGTCTCCGGTTGACATCTCCATTTTTTCAGCAAATTTATTTTGCCTCTCAAATCGAGTATCTATGAACCATTTCAGCCGTTTTTGTGGTGTATCAAGCATAATTTTAAAAAATAAATATGAAAATTTGCATATTTTATTTGCGTATATATGAAATATATCATATATTCGCAGTAGATATTATAACAACAATGAAAATAATGTCTATGTTCTTTGAAAATCGGTTAAGCGTATATTTTTATTCTTTTAACAATTTAGGCAAGTATTCAAGTGCCAAAGGGTCTCTGTATTTAAAATAGTTTAAAGCATTTTCGGGGATCCACTTTTCATGAATATATCTGATGAATACAGGGATTGCATCAATATGATACATATTGGCGTCAACTTCTTTGCCGTCAGGGAAAGTATGGTTGTAAGTTTTGTGTTGGTCGTAAAATTCTGATTCTATGTCACGAAGGTATTTAGCGAATCCTCGCCCAACGGATATGTCGGGCATCATTTGCTTGCCGTCCTGACCTCTATCAGGAATTTGATAACCAATTTTTTCAAATTCAATATAGAGCCTTGCAAACATTTCGCTGATAACAGAAAAATAGTTAGCTGGAAGTTTGTGGTAATTGTCCTTGTATCTGGTAATGAAATTCGGCAACTGAGACCTGTCAATTTTGCCGTAATATCCTTTTTTCCGGATAGATGGAATCACTTCTTTTGTAATCCATTTTCGGAATTGTTGGGCGGATGATTTCCTACTTTTGAATATCAAGTTATAAAGCCCACTCTCGCTAATCAGTGTCACTCTGTGTTCTTGACCTGCTATCGGTACTACCGATAGTAGCTTTTCGTCATCATCAAGACGGCTTACTGCATCGGGAACGTTGACAATTTCTAAAGCTTTGCAAACATCTGTTGCAACAAACCATATTTCATCGTTAATCTCGACGGTTTTAATTTCATTTAGCATATTCTCTTCCGTGTTTTGATATTTAAAAACTACTAATTGCATTTTATTGCTCCTTTGATAAACGGGTTAAGCGTATTTAATTTTTTCACTCATTTCTGCAAATTTTGTTTAGTTCGACCTACTATCGGTAATACCGATAGTAGCTTTGAAAGCCTCTGTTTATGGGGATGTCGTGAAACACGACACCCCCCAAAAAGGGTACGATGATTTACCGTACCCTTGGAGTGGCAGGTGTTATTTCGGTATTTCTACATAATGCCAATTTGATTTTTGACCATCTGAAAAATGATACTTCATAAACGCCATCTGCCTGCGGTTTGCTATCATTACTCCCAAAGCGTTCTTAGATTCATATCTCAGGTTAACTACTGCCAAAGAGTAGGTGGGATTCTGCTTAGCCTCCTCTGAGAGTACTAATTCATCGCCGTTTTCATCTTTTGCTTTAAGACCAAGAAAACTGAAGCCATATTCAGTGCCGGCTGAATCAAGAAGTTCAAAATCACCTTCTTCCAGCTTTTCAAACTTGGCACTACTAGGTGACAACAAATTCTTTTTTACTTCTTTGACTGCCAAATCGTATATCTCGTCTTTGGTAGATTTACTGCAAGAGACAAATAAAATAGAAACAGCAACGAGTGCTACTAAGGTGTAAACAGTTTTCATTAAAGACTCCTAAAAATAATTAATAAAAAGAAGATTATTTGACTTCCATAACAACGATTTTTGAGTTACAGACTCGCTCGATAGAATTGCGGACATTCCAATAAGTAACTTCGCCTTTGCCTGTTTTATCGCTACCATAGGTTGGTTGCATTGTTTCTTTAATGCCTCCGGAAAGATTGGATTCATAGAGAAATGTTTTGTATGTTCCCATAATTTTTCCGTTGCGGACATTAAACTCCCAGACTATTTTTGAACCGTAACCGCCGGCATACAAAGGTGCAGTTTCTCGTTCTGCAACAAGAAAACCAATATTTTCGTTAGCGTTTTTGATCGTGAATTCTTCTTGCATGAGTATGGTTGTAATATCTTTGAAAACATCAACATCAGATTTATCACAATCTGCCATATTCCGATAAATCACAGGGGTGCATGCAGTAAAAACAAAAAATACTGTTAAAGCTACGATGAGTAAAGACTTTTTCATGAGAGGCTCCTAAAAATATTTAATAAAAATGTGATTATTTATCTAATGCACTTACAATAGATTTCAATTTGTCGTGATTCTCGTCGAACCACTTGAGTAACTCACGTATTTCGTTGGTGGTCATATTTTTCAAATCGGGTAATTTTATGTTTTGAATGATTTCTGTTTCGCCTTTTTTGGTTGAAGATAACAACATTTCACCCTCACCAGTAAGATACCACGAAATATTTAGGTCAGCCATCGAAAGTTTTGGTAATATCTTTGCTGAATAAGTGCTTTTTTTTCCGCTTCCAACATATTTGTCGGAACCACTTTTTGAAACATTGATTATGTTGGCAAAATGGTCATACGACCAGCCCTTCTGCTTCAAAAACAATTCAAGTCTTTCTGATGGTTGTAGGTTTTTCATCGATAAAAATAAAAATTTATAAAAATTTCTCGAAATAATCGAAATATTTCTTGCATGTCTCGAAAACTTTATTTACATTTGTACTGTAAATATTAGAAACAAATTAAATATGTAGAAATTACACAATACGCTTAGCCTGAACAAAATGAATAACACGGTTTTTTTAACAAATATAAAGGATTACAAAATGAGCAATCAGCCCGTACAGATTGAAAAAGACAAACAGCTTACTGTTTATGTCAAGCGTGACTTACAAGAGAGAATACAGAAAGTTAAAGCATTCTTCTTGCTCCCGAGAGACACTAACGCTGCATCGCATTGCATTAAAGCAGGACTCGAAGTCTTCAAGGATGACCCGGAACGCTTTAAACGCCTTGTAGCAAGATGATGTAAAGTTATTTCCTTACAAGTGTCAAACATAACTTTACAAAGATATTACTTTTTTCTTACAATGCAAATAAAAATACTTAGAATTTGGAATAAAATTTTGAATAACATGAAACTCGAAATCAAAGAAAGCCTTGCAAAATCAACGTTCACAGTAGAACTTGATGATGAACACAGAAACAAACTTCTTCAACTCACAAAGAAAATGAATGTGAAAAATAAGAGCGAAGTTATTAGAAAGCTCATCAGACTTGCTTATGAACAAAATATCACTAATAAAGGATAGAATTATGAGTAAAAAATTAAATCACCCCGGCATCATTCAACATAAAGAATGGGCAAAAGACTTGAAGGACATCAATCGCAGGCTCAATCAAATGCTGCTTGAGCTTCAAGATGCTTACGGAGTATCTTCACGCGAAGTTACATTGGTTCTTCGTACGAAAGAAGAACTTGGAAGGCTACGGTCGAGATTGGATTCCAATGTGATTATGGACAATCCACATTTACCGTTGCATCAGCTAACCTTTTACTATAAATTAGGAGGCTAAAATGTCTAAGAATTCCGCTTTCTCGACAAAAGCCGGGCGAGCAATTGCTGACCTCTTGGTAAATCACATTGCAAGGACTGAACCTTTGCAAAATTGGGATGAATGTATTGAAGAAATTCATGATGAACTTTGCAGGCTTAGTGATAAAAAAACAAATATTCCATATTCTGCGATTTTGACTGCTGAAGTAAAAGCGAAACTGTCAAACAAGGTCACAAACAGCCGCTACAAAGTAATAATTCAGGAGGCTATATGACAACTGTAGCTAAATCAGTTTACGACGGTCTAATGGCAGGCAAATCATTCTTTGAAGTATTTGCATCTGTGACAATAGAATTTGATTTGCGTGATTCAAAAGAATTCCAATCTGTTATGAATGCTTGGATTGACGGTCATGTTGATGCTTTAACAGAGCTAACTGAATCAGTAATCGGATTGAAATCTATTGAAGAATTTGCGCGCGAATACACAAAAAGTATTCCAGAATTGGTTAAGCAAATCAATGAAGAACATATTCCCGATGCTCCACACTCAAATCATCACCGTTTTGTTGCTGATTGCGAAGGCTGCAAGAATGCCGGACGTGAAGCTGACGAAGATATGAAATATTTAAATCACTTTTATATGGAGACAAGATGAAAGCACGTAGAACATTCAACTTTTGGTACTTTATAAACCATGATTTAAAGCGTATAGCGGTGCTCTTGGGACTTGCAGCATGTATGTTCTTGTTGACTGCAAACAGCTACAATTTAGCAACCGCAATGCCTCACGTGACAGATTTGCTGCCGTTTTTCAAAACATTGGGATATATCGGCATCGTTAGTGGCACAGTTTACTTTGGGTTTTTTACATACAAAGCATTTCAAATTATTCGACGCTCGGGGAAATGATGACAAACGATAACCGAAGATTCAACCTTCTGCAACTTTCGAAGGAAACAAAGACCACCCGAAAGACGCTTTATGAGTGGATTAGGAAAGGATATTTGCAACCTACGCAAATTGCCGGAACGAGAAGGAAATATTCGCTCGAAGCATTCCAAATTGCAGAAGCGAAAGCATGTAAGGAAGCTCTACTTACTGAAGAAGAAAAGGCAGAACTTGCCAAGCAGCCACGAAAAATACCTGATATATTCTTTGACAGACTGATGCGCGAAGGAATGAGAATTTACGAAATGAACAAAAAAAATAACGCCCTTGCAGTTACCAATTGACGTTGAAACCTTGCAAGAGCGAACAAACTAATGTTATACAAATATACTAAGGAGCCACGAGATGGCAAAAAAAAATCTACACGACCACCGGCTTTATTTAGAAGTTCTACAAAAAGCTGACGAAAAACTCGAATCCGGGCTTTTGCTCGACGAATGGCTTCGAGTTGAATTAATCAAACGCGAGAAGCTTGACTTCTTGCAAAAACTTCAAGAAGCTGAGAAGCTTATTCTCAAGCCGCTTATCGCTAATGAAATTGATGAACTCGAAAAAATCATACAGGATTTAATAGAATGAAATTAGACCTCAGCGAGAAGCGAAACATGACCAAATACCTTATCTGTAGCATCACAACAATGATAATTTATGTTCTCTTTATATCAATTTTATTTACAATCTAATAAAGGTCAGCCTTATGAGTGGTACTAAAACAATGGAATTTCTCGCCGGAATTCAAAATTCTATAGAGATGTTCGGTAAACAAATGAATGACTTGTCTAAAAACTTAGTTCCAAGTCAAGCCGAATATGAAATAATGGAGCCTCATTATTTCAATCGAGCATTCCACGATAAACTGAAACTACCTACAGTTTACAGATTCAATCAGTCCGGGATGCGTTATTATTTCACAATCGAAGGTCAAAATGTCACCTTCTACCCTTCCGTAACAACGATTATTGACAAAACAACTCCCCTCAGCTATGGTTTGAAGAAGATGATTGGCGATATGGGCATGGAAAAGTTCAACGCTTACATGAAAGAGCGGGCGCATAACGGCACAATCATGCACATGTTTGTAGCGGATTATCTCCGTTCAAGCGATATTGCTTTAGAGAGATACTTCGATTTGGACAGCATTTCTACTCGATTGGCTCTGTATGCAAGTGAGAATCAAATCCCTTACGATATTTCAGATTGGCAATGGAGTTTGAAAAAGGATATGCTCTCTATCATTCAGTTCTTCTTGGATTATCAAGTAGAGCCAATCGTTGCGGAAGTAGTAGGTATTTACAATCACAATGGATTGAAGTATGCAGGAACTCTTGATTTAATCTGCGAAATGACTATTCCACAAAAAGGGTTTTGGGGTGAAACTTACAAAACCGGAGAAAGAAAAGGCGAGGCAAAGGAGACAAATCAAGACATCAGAATTATTGCTGTTATTGACTTCAAATCAGGCAAATCAGGCTTTTTTGATGACCACGAAATTCAATTACACATGTATAAACAAATTGCAGAACAATCTTTTGGATTACAGCCTCAAAAAGTATTTAACCTGGCTCCGAAAGATTGGCAAAATGAACCAACATATCACTTGAAAGACCAAACAGACTCTATTCAAGCAAAGAAAATCCCATTCTTATTGGGAGCATTCCAATGTGAATGGGAAGATCCAAAGGAAATAACTATCATTAATGGCAAAATCAATGGCAGCGATATGAATAAAAATATTAAGCGATTGCCTGCAAAAGAGTATGCCTTGAATTTAATCAGTTCCACAAATTAATTAAGGATTTATGATGAATGAATTAGTATCTTCAACCGAGGCTTTAGTTGTTTTCAATGAAGCAAAAAGCCAAATTACTGAAATCGCAAAATTATGCGATAACGTTGTTGTCAACTCGGTGACTTCTCTAAGTTATGCCAAGGATTTGGTAAAGAAAAGCTCTACAATTGAGAAGACAATTGAGAAACAACGCAAAGATTTAACAGCTCCAATCTTGCAAGAAAAGCGACAGATTGATGAGTACGCCAAAAAGCTTACCGAAGATTTAACAGCTGCAATTAAAGGGCTGCGCTCTCAAATACTTCGATTCGAAGTTGAGCTTGAAAAAGCCAGGCAGGAAGAATTGCGAAGAATCGAAGAAGCCAAACGTGAAGAATTACGGATTGCCGATGAAGCAAGAAAAGCAGCCGAAGCATCGGGAGAAGTCCCGGAAATTCCTGTTGAATCAACGATTAATTCCATGGTCTTGGATAATCGCAAACAGGAATTAGAAGCCGACAAATCAAAAGCAATACGAAAGGTATGGAAGTACGAAATCACCAATGAAAATGAAATTCCGAGAGAATATCTTGAAATCAATCACAGTTATATAAAAAATGCTATTGCCGCCGGCACTCGTGAAATTCCGGGTGTTAAAATTTACCAAGCTGACCAATTAGTAATTAGATAATTAATTAATATTCCAAAAAAAATAGGAGAAATACCATGGGTTTTGAAAATGATTCACCGAAAAGATATCTCAAGATAAAAGCAGGTCATATTGTAATGAATATCAAAGAAGAACATGCCGAAAATTATCAAGATATTATGCAACACGCAACAGCTGTTAGAAAATTCCAAAATGATAATGGAGTAGATGTTATTGATATCTGCTTTAGAGGGATTACCGGAGTTATGAAAAACATTAGTTTGTCAGATTTTGTATATAAAGATGCAACAACTACTAACTATATCCTGACTCTTACAGACGATGGTGTAGATTACATCTTAAACTTCCAAGAGGATTCTGGTGTAGCGCTTGGCTTAATTAACGCTCTGGCATCAATACAAGATGTTTCTGAAGAAATTACGATTAAGGCATATTCCAGTGATGGAAAAAACAGAATTTCTGTTTATGCCGGAAATGAAAGACTTAATTGGAAAGCCGACAAAGATGAACTACCACCTCTCACTCAATTGACTTATACAAATCCCGAGACCGGTAAGCCGGCTGTTGTTCTTGATCCAAAGACAAAGAAGCCCGTGTTGGACAACACGAAGAGACTCGCTTTTGTGAAAGATTTGGCAAACGATATACAACAAAAGCTTACAGGCAAAAAGATTATTCATTACAAAGCAAACGGTGTCTCTGATGCAGAGCCTGAAGCTGTTGAAGAAGAAAAATTTTAAATCGGAGATAAATGATGAGTGAAGAATTAAATAATGAATACGGTCCAAGAGAGGACGAAAGCGAAGTTGATGAAGTAGTTGTGGATGCCGAAGATATCATTGAAATTGGTTCAGATATGGATAAGGCACTAATGCAAGAATCTCCTGATGATAAAAAGTCAACAGTTGTAATTGGAATCGTACACGAATTCTCAGCCCAAGAGCTTGTTGAATTAGCACAGCAAATCACAGAAATTGATGCAGAAATTGACAGTCTTTTAGGCGAGCAACTTGAGACAAATGAAGTCCTCAAAAAGATTAAGAAGAGAATTACAGGCAAAGACGATATGAGACGTGAGTTAAGTAAGCAGTATGTGCAAGGCTTTACTACGAATCTAATTGACTGCACAGTTGAGCAAGATTACGATAACAGACTAATCAATTTTATTGATGAATTTGGAACCGTTGTGAAATCCGAACCTATTCCAGAAGACAAATTATTATAAACCCACAATGCCCGGCATGGAAAATATCATAAAGTACTTTCCCACTTCCTCTGATTGCTGCACACCATGCCGGGTGTTATTTATAAAGGAAAAATGAAATGGTAAAAAAGGTTGATTGCATTTACAACGATAATCACGCATGGTGTACCAATAAGAACATAGCACGCTCATTGTGGGGTTTGGGTGCAAGGTGTTGCATTGAACATAGTTTCGATTACAAAAAATGTGAATTAAAAATTCCAAATTCACTTAAAAAGGAAAAATCAAAATGAGAAAATTATTTATTTACGACGTCGAAACAACAGGGCTTAACCACGCTATTCATGGTATTCATCAGTTGTCATTTCTTATTGTTATCGACAATGTCATCAAGCATGAAGCGAATTTATTAATAAAGCCAAATCCGAATATAGTTATTGAGGATGAAGCTCTGGCAGTTGGAAATGTGACGAGAGAAATGTTGCAAAGTTATAAACCGGCAAGTGAAAATTATCGCCTCTTGCTTCAGGAATTATCAAAATATGTTGACAAATACAACAAAAAGGATAAATTTCACCTCGTCGGCTACAACAATTCGAGCTTCGATAATCAATTCCTACGTGCTTTCTTTGCTCAAAACAATGATAAATATTTCGGTTCATGGTTTTGGTCTGACACTATTGATGTTATGTGTTTAGCGAGTAATCATTTGTCAGATGTTCGGCATACAATGGAGAATTTCAAACTCGCTACTGTTGCAAAACAATTTGATATTCAGCTTGAAGAATCCAAACTTCATGATGCTACTTACGATTTGTACCTGACAAAAGAAATTTATGATATAATTAATTTGGGGAAGTGAAATGAGAGAGGTTACACATGATGAATTTTGGGCGGCTATTGGTGAGCAGGATTGTTGCTTTAGAATAATAACTGAAAAACATCCCTACACTTCTTTAGTGGAGCTAAAGCACAGTCGAAAAATTATAGGCAAAAAAGTTGATTCATATACCGATGGGATTGAGCATCAATATCCGATTGAAACGAAACTATATTTGCCTAATGAATCAAATCCCGAAATATCATGAAGCACGATTACGCAAAATACGCACAAATCTTAAGAGATATTAAGCAAGATAAACTTCCGCCTTTGTACGAATTATCTTCTAATGACAAAGTGATTATGGTCTCGACTATGCCGAAAATTCGGGCTTATCTGAGCGAACTGAAAAAGAACTGTAATAAACAAATGAATTTATTTGGAGAAACAAAATGAAAGCAAGAGACTTACAGATTGATAGCATTTATGAAGTTAAGCATCTTGACGAGACATTATATATTAAAATTAAGAGAATAACCAAAAAACTGATAAAATATAGCTTTTTAAATAGCTATACTGATTTTTTACATAGTCGTTCATTTGAGAATTTTGATGTGGCATTTCGTATAGTTTGCGAACTTGCACCTGTGGAATCGAGCAATAGCAGATACCCTTCCGATATAAGTCGTTTATCTGATAGAGTAGATGAAATAGCAAAAAATACCGATGCAGATGTAAATAGAACACTATTTAGAATTATTGGCAATCACATTGATGTTTATGAAATTGATTTAAGTGAAGAAGAAGTAAAGTCGTTTTTAGGTAGCTTTAAGATAAATGACTTACAACACGTTAATACACGACATTAACGAAGGGACGGCAAACTGCTCGGGTGGGTCTTTGTAGTGTAAGTTTCCCACCTGCCCTTCGAGTATTATTAATTAATTATTAAAGGAATAAAGAAAAAATGCATCCATATGAATCAAAAACATCAGAACCTATTCGTGAAATAAGTGAATACAATAAGATTGCACTTGACATGGGAAAAGCTATTTGCAATTTTACTCCCGAACAACAAAATGAAATGCTGCAAATTATTCACAAAATTGTAAGAGATTACAGGAATGCACAAATAGAGGAAGTTGAAAAACACCTTGCATACTTAAAAGGCACTTTTAATGATTTAGGTTATTAATCTTAACCACCTCTCGGCACGGCAGATCCTTGAAATATCCACAAATATTAATGCCGTGCCGTGGAGTTTTTTACAATTTAATCATGGAGACTGAAAAATGAAACACTCAGAAGCATTAGCAATAGCGGAATCAAAAGTAGAATTACTGAGACCGCATTGCACAAAAATAGACATTGCAGGCTCAATCCGACGTTTGAAGCTTGACGTAAAAGATATTGAAATTGTATGTTTGCCACAGGAATTTAAAGCCAGACTTTATATAAGGAATAATCTATTTGAGGGCGGCTCCGTAACTCCGAATTTTGCGGACACTATCTATTCATTAGGTCTCCCCGTAAAAGGACAGCCAAACGGTAAATATATGCAAATAGCATCACATGAAGGAATTAACTTAGATTTATTTATGCCGGACGATTTTGATTATTACCGACAATTTGCAATCCGGACAGGGAGTGCCGAATATGCAATGAAGGTAATTGCCGCAGGCTGGCGAAAAATCGGTTGGTGTGGCTCTGATAAGGGATTACGCAAAGTATCGGACTGTGTCGAGAAAAAGGATAAAAACGGAAAGTCCTCTTGGAGGTGTGTAAATCTTGATGCGGAATTGCCACCGGTATGGGAATCCGAGCAGGAATTCTTTGCGTGGTTAGGTGTAAAATGGATTGAGCCACAGTATAGGAATTATTAAAAATGTATGACGAAATCAGTATAATAAATCAAATTGCCGACAAAAAGGCAAAAGCAAGTGTGATTATGCTTTTTCTCGTTGAGTACGGTGGCTGGTTGCAACATCTAAACTCGGTCGGTTTTACGTGGGGTGCAGATGGGAAAGAAAGAGGTGCGAACCATGAAGCAAATAAAACAAGGGCGCATATTAAAGAATTGAAAAAAGAACTTTTGAAATTAATAGTATAGGAATTATTGAAAAATGAGTAGAAATTATCTAACAAGTGATGAAGCCCGCTCGAAATTCCCCACTTTAAAAATCGGCGAAAACTGCAAAATTCATAAAACAGTAACCATGAATTCTAATGTCGAAATAGGCTCAAATGTTTGGGTTGGTTCGGATGTAGAAATTGGTTGCGAAGTGATTATTGAATCAAATGTTTGGGTTGGATGGAATACAAGAATAGCGGGTTACACATTTATAAAGTCAGGACGAAAGATAAGTCCTGATAGTGAAATTGACGAATAACAAACACAAAGGAGTACCGAATAATGAAACCTAAAAAGAGAGAAATTGTTTGGTTAAAATATGACGGCAGATGTGCTTACTGTGGCGATGAAATTGACTACGAAAATATGCAAATTGACCACATAAATCCACTTGCGAGAGGCGGAAAGAACGAAATGGATAATTACAATCCTTCCTGTCGCTCATGCAATTTCTACAAAGCCGATTTTGCTTTGTGGGCTTTCCGGGAACAGTTAATGACTATCATCCAAAGGCTTGAGAAACTGTTCATTGTCCGAATGGCAATCAAATTCAATATCATCAAACTTGCACCTTTCGACGGCAAGTTTTACTTTGAAAAATTAGTATCTAAAAATAATTTATACAACAATATCAACCCAAAAAAGGAACATAATGAAATTACCTGCAATTAACACTCCCGAGCGTATAGCGTTCGATTTTCTATCAGCTTGGGAACGCAAAGATTACGAGGCTATGTTTAAACTTTGCCAAATTACATGGGTAAAAACTACTGAAAACGCCCAACAATGGCTTTTTGATACTTTTTCACAAATGGATTTGAAGCGTTTTGAGATACACCACAGCAATAATGCTACCATGAAAGAGAAAATCCTAAATACAAATACTATTCTTGGAAACTTGGTGTATGTGCATATTAAAGTCAGATTTATTATTGAAGAAAAAACTATTAATAGCGAATTCTCAATAGTGACAATTCGAGAATCTGCACCTTATACTCCCGGCGTGAACGGCACTTGGGGAGTAAATCCAATATCTGCATTGAGAGCTGTGAGCGGAACGACAATTAAAGCTGTCAACCCAGACGAGATAGTCGAACTTCCCGAAATCAATGTTGAAAATGAAGCGGAGAATACGCAAAAATGACACCCGAACAAAAAACAATACTCAA
The DNA here is from genome assembly GCA_023957315.1 of Candidatus Kapaibacterium sp. Lineage (NCBI taxonomy): Bacteria > Pseudomonadati > Bacteroidota > Eximiradiia > Eximiradiales > Kapaibacteriaceae (SeqCode) > Kapaibacterium (SeqCode) > Kapaibacterium sp. (SeqCode). The sequence continues at coordinate 25,987 of JAMLHE010000020.1, read as the reverse complement.
AAATGCTATAAAGCAATTCGGAGTTCCGGAGCAACTTGATATGGCAATAGAAGAATGTGCGGAATTAATTCAGGCAATTAATAAGATTAAGCGGTGGAAGTTAGTTTTTCCGATTCATATTAAAAAACCAACTTACGACACTCGTCAAGTCTTAGCTTACCACACTCTCTGCTCCGAAGTAGCAGACGTTAAAATTATGATGGCACAGCTTGAAATAATGCTTGATTCCGAAATTATTCAAACGTGCTTGGACCGGAAAATTGAGAGATTAAATAATAAATTTAATGGATTTTGAAATGAAAATAGAACTAAAAACTATTAATATCTCAAAGTCAAAAATACAACAAATGGAATATATAAGCATACCCGCTAATCCAAATGTAGAGGTTTTGGGATGGGTAAACATGGATAAAAAGCGTTATGTTATAGTTAAAAGTTCCGATGCTTTTTATAGAGCGGAGTTTATAACCAGAATCGAAACCGAAGTAAGAGGTGTCCAGTTTCCCAAAGAAGGCGGTGGCTGGGAGTTCCCGCATCTGACCAATATAACGGTTTCAACCTACAATGGAGCTCAAAGGGGGTTTTCCGCCTACCGAGAAGAGGAGAAGAACTTAGAACTATACGAACAGTTGAAAAAGTATCAAACGAAAACTGAATCTGCCGGACAAATTTACTATTAATGAGGAGAATAAACCATGATATTTTGGAACTTTAAAACCCCAATAACACTATTCGCTTGCTTTGTATGGAATTGTAGCGAATATTTAAAAATACCATTAGGGAAAATTGCGCCATTCGTTTTTTCAACGGCGATAGGTCGGCAAGGTGCGCGGGTGAACAGCAAAGAGGAGAAAAATGTATGAATAGAGCAATAGAGATTTTGATGAACGAAAAGCGTAAATGCAAATTATGCCTTGATAGAGACCCATCACCGATTTTTGAGGGCGTATTAAAAACAACTATTGCCGACATTGAATCGGCACTCGAAACGTTGGGGCGTGAACAAAACGGCGAACGTGCTTTTACGAATTTTTATGTTGGTGGAGACTGCAACACGTTTGGTGATGAGTATAGTAGTTATGATGAAGCATTCAATAACAGAAATGCCTTTTCCAACAACTACAAAGAGACAGTAGAAATAATTAGGCAAAAGAAATGAAAATAGTGAAATTATTAAAGGGAAAAATGCACTCAAAATTCGACCCTATGTTAGAAGATGGGCAATGGAGTATTTACCACCCTATCACCGAGAAGTTTATTACTCCGGAGCTCTGGAGTGTAAATGAATGTAATGGCGTTACCGGATATGGTTGGTCGTTATCACCATTCTTAAATGTGGATTTTGACAAAAGTCAAACAAAGTTCTATTCTTATGAAGGTATTCCGATTGGCTATTTTAAAAAAAGTCCAAACACTTTAAGAATGTTTGAGAGTGAAACTTTCGATCCCGATTTAATTCATATGACAGGTAAAGACCATCCTGAATTAACGCTTTCAAGACCAATTATGACCAATTGGGGATTTAAAATGATGATGATAGAATTTATTGATTATATCATGGATGATTTTTTAGATATGCAAGTGGATTTCATTATTTCGCCATCAACAAAAGAATGCCACAGAAGAAGCCACCTTGAGCTTACTGAAAACGAATGGGATTTGCCGTTTTAATTTACTATCAAAACTACTGCTAATAACGCGAAGTACGTAACGCAAAAACCGTATCGCAAAATACGAATATTAATATAAATAATAAAGGAATTATTATGATTTCATATCTCGCATCACCATACTCTAGTCCAAGTCCGGCACTCAGGCGAGCAAGATATATCGCTGCCGTTGTTGCTACAAAAGAGTTGATGCAAAAAGGAAAAGTGGTGTATAGCCCAATTGTACATTGGCATATGCAAACTACTATGTTCGATTTACCTTTCGATTATATCACATGGAATAATCAAAATGACCCGATGATGGATGTTTCCGGCGAATTACTGATTCTACAAATTGAAGGATGGAAAGAGTCAAAGGGTGTTCAAAATGAAATTCAGGTTTTCAAGAATAATAATAAACCGATTTCAAATTATTGGCTTCAGAATGCTTTCAATTCTCATGAAATTAATGTTGAATATCATGAAATCGAAGCCAGGATTGCAAAAATCACAAATGAATCACTTGAAAACATCATCAGAAAAACTCGGGTCCAACATATCATGATTTACAAACATATCGCAAGATATATATTTACAGTCTTGAATCCGCATTTTAGTAATATTGCCTTGGCTAAGAAAATAAATCTTCATCCTACGACTATGCGAGCCTCTTTGCAGGTGGTTAAAGACCTGTTGTTCTCGACGGTTTACGATAAAACGTACCGAGCAATTTACGATTTGCTCCTAAATGATTTGTCCGCAGTAAGCTGTGAAAAAAATAATATTGAAGATTTCGCGAAAATCGCATAATAAAAGTTGCGTTTGTAAGATAATTTAATTACATTTGTTATAAGATAATAAACGGCAAACACGTATGAAATTACATTTGAGCATTAATACAAATCTCATCGATAAAGGTGACCCCGAGAAGCCGGGTTGGATAAATGCAGAATTTACACTTGAAGAATTTGTCAGTCACATCAAACGTGGACATGCCTACTCAGGTGGTGTCATCAAGGAAGGGAGAAGCTCCAAAAAGCCTGCTGCTGCTGACATAGCATATGCTCAAATCCTAAGTGTTGATGTTGATAATGAAAAGAAAATTTACAACAAAGATACTAAATCCTATGACAAATACAAGAAGGAACTCGCTGATGAGTATCTACCGTTTGACATTGCTGCTGCTGATCCTTTCGTGGTGGAGAATGCTTTATTAATTTATACATCTCCATCTCATACTGAAGAATGGCACCGATTTAGGATAGTTTTCTTACTACCGGAAAAGATTCATGACATCGTCGAATGGGCGGAACTTTCTACTGCTTTTATCAAAAAATATGACTCCGATAAGTCTTGTAAAAATATTGACCGTTTCTTCTATGGTCACTCCATGTGCGAGATGCATGTTTATGGCAATCAGTTAGATAGTAAAGTTTTACAAAGCTTAAATCATGCTGAAGAAAAAGAAAATTATGAGGTCGTAAAGTATAAGAAAAGCGGTTTGAATGGCGACATCACGGCTGAACTTGCTGAGGAGATGTTAAGTTACATTCCTAAACGCCTCGATTATATGGATTGGGGAAAAATTGTATCGGCTATCGGTAATACTTTTGATGAAGCAACCGCTGTAAGACTTATTGAAGCTTGGAGTCCGGACGAAAAGAAAGGTACTCGTTATAAAATCCAACACCGAAACAAAAAACCTACTATTGCTTCTGTTATTGCCATCGCGGCTGAATTCGGTTTTGACAAATCAAAGATTTATTCCAGACTTACCAAAACGGTTGTTACGACAACAGGTAAGCTTATTGATAAAGAGTCCAAGTTTACTCATTATCCTTTTACGGACCTCGGCAATTCTGAAAGGCTTGTTGATGCTTACGCAGGAAGGATTAAATATAATAACACTTCAAAATCATGGTTCATTTGGACAGGTAAGTATTGGAAAAATGATGAGAAGAATTATATCATGCAAATGGCTAAAAAGACTGTCCGGAAAATGTATGATGAAGCCAAAAAGCTTGATGATGCTTCAAAGCGTACTGATTTGATAAAGCACGCAGTAAAATCCGAAAGCCACTCGCAAATTATGGATATGATTCGCTTGGCAAAAGCGGAACCTCAAATATCTGCTATTCAGAGTGAATTTGATAAGGATAGTTATCTGATTAATCTGCAAAATGGAATATATAACCTGAAAACGAATGAGTTCATGGAGCATAATTCTGAGCTTATGTTGACTCGATGTTCCGGTGCCGAATATGAAGAGGATGCTCATTGTTATCTCTTTGAAGATTCGCTTTTTACGATTTTCGATGATAATATTGAGCTTATCGAGTATGTTCAGCGAGCAATGGGTTTGACTTTATGCGGCGCTCACCTGGAAGAAATTTTGTTCTTCTGTCATGGTGCAGGGAAAAATGGTAAATCTGTATTTTTCAATGTCATGAAGATGGTCTTTGGTGACTATTTCCAAAAAGCACCAACGGAGATGTTGATGTTGAAGCAGCAGGAAGGTATTCCAAATGATATAGCTCAACTTCCGGGAGCTCGGCTTGTAGTTGCTGAAGAATTGCCTGAAAATCGTTCGCTGAATGAAAATAAAATCAAGAATTTAACAGGTGGTGACACAATATCTGCGAGGTTTTTACACAAGGATTATTTCACTTTTCAGCCTACTCATACTATGTGGATCTATGGCAATCATAAGCCTATCATAAAAGGCACAGATGAAGGGATTTGGAGGCGCATATCGCTTATTCCATTCACGGTAACAATACCGGAATCGAAACGCAGACCTCAACATGAGTTGATGAAGGATTTTGAGTTAGAGAAAAATGGCATTTTTCAATGGATTTTACATGGTTGGAAGGAGTATCAACGCATCGGACTTAATCCTCCAGATATTGTTCAAAATGCTGTCAAAAATTATCGTTCTGAGCAGGATGGCTTAGGTGAATTTATCAACGAGTGTTGTATTCAAGACAATGCTCTCGATAAAGTAACAGCTCCTGACCTTTGGACTAAATATCTCGAATGGTGCAAAGCATCAGCAACACATCCGTACACTAAAAAACGATTCTATTCAAAGATAGAAACCATTCAGGGTGTATCTGTATCAGAAGGAAGTGGCAGAATGAAAATTTTTAGAGGGATAAAATTAAATAATGATAATGTTGAACAACCAAGTGCATTTTAAGGTGGTTAAATGATGAACACAGACATTAAACAGAAGCCAATAAAGGCGTTTATACCTGAATCAATCGGCTTGACTATGTTCCTTTCAGAAAAAATAATACTAACCAAGAATCCAAAAGATAAGGTTGTTGGAAAAGAATTATTTGAAAAGTATTTGTTGTGGTGTGAATCGCGAAAATGTATTCCATATACAAGAAATAGATTCTACTTAAATGTTGAAAAAGTGGGAAATATTGCTTCTGAAATCTCAGCTAAAAGCAGAAGAAATTACTTCGAAATCAAAATTATAGAGTAAAAAAAAGATGCAAAAATCCTATTCACTAAAACGAGATTTTCACTTTTTCATGCCATTGTGTAATATATACACAATAAAGGGGCTTATTTTGGCTAAAATTTGTAAAATTGGGGTCAAAAATCATCTTAATTTTCAAATTATTTACGGTGAAAATGTTGCAAATGCTGTGATATTTGCGTGTAGATTTTACACATTGGAAAGTTTTTCACCAAATCGTGATTTTGGCAAAAAAAACGCTTTTGCAAGTGCTTTAAAAATAAATAAGTTACAAAGCCTCGTGCTAAAGGTGAAAAAGTGCGTTTTTCATAAACCTACCTATACGTGTGTGTATAAGACAGGTTTATATAACGTATCACTTTTTCACCTTTAGCACAAAAACGAAAAAATCAACATTTTAAAGAGCAAAATTTTATGACAAACGAAAAAATCATAGAGCATTGGAAACAAAAATTAGCGAATGCTAAAACAGCTGTCGAAAAGAAAATTGCTGAAGAAAGACTTGAATCATATTTAGGGTCTCCGACAACAATTGCTGATAAGGAAAATGACAAAAGCGTGCAAACTGTGCTTGTTGAAAGTGAAAGTCCGGTGATGGAATCAACTCTTGTGTTGTCTGACTTGATTGCAGAACGGGATAAAATGCAACAAATGGTGCAAAAACATCCTCACCTGCAAACGATAATTGATAGCTTGGACATTCAGATTGCTAAAATTGAAGAAAGCAACAGGGCGCCTTATACGAAGTGGGCATATGCTAAAGATGTCGGTCCACTCACTTTCATTTTTGATTACAAAGGTGAGGTGATGCGAACAACGGTTGATTGGGATGCTTATTCAGATTTCAAACCATTGTTTGACGATTTCTTGATTCTCGATAGAGCTGTCGAAAAAGAAATTGCATCATCAAAGTGCTATTTTACAAACATCACAGATGTGTTGCAAGCAAGAGCAATGGTTATAGATACTCTCGTCGTAAGCCAGCAATATCGGGTAATTCATGAATCAATTATGAAAAAAGCAAAAGAAATGAACATTGAAGGAGAAATAATATGCTGAGTATGCACAGAAATTTTGAAAATGGATATCCATGTGATAGCGGAAGTGATTTTGAAAAAGACTTTCAGAATGTAGCGCCTGCAGATTTTTGGGCAGAGCTTTCCAAAAAGCAATTAATGTTAGCAAATAAGGCACTCAAAGTATTGCACTCATTGGGGATTGTTTATACAGCTCTGGAAATGCGAGTCGGCAAATCACGAGTTTCTCTAAAAACGGCCGAGCTATATGGAGCTAAGAATGTACTGTTTGTAACAAAAAAGAAAGCTATTTCATCAGTTCAAGAAGATTATCAAGTTGAAGGGTTTCAATTCAAACTGACAGCTACGAATTATGAACAACTCGGAAACTTATCAAATCCGGAACAGTATGATTTCATCATCGTTGATGAAGCTTCGATGATTGGAGCTTATCCAAAACCAAGCCAGCGAGCAAAGAATCTAAAAAAGATTGTAGGCAAAAAGCCGCTAATGTTACTTTCCGGAACTCCAACGCCGGAATCATATTCTCAGATTTATCATCAATTTTGGATTTCTGAGCGTTCTCCTTTTACGCAGTCAAATTTCTATTCCTGGGCAAGGGAGTTTGTTAAGGTTAAGGAAATGTACATTAAATCAAACAGGGTTAGGAATTATGATGATGCAATCGTCGAAAAGGTCAAAATGTTCATTGAAAAGTATTTCGTTGTTTATACGCAAAAAGAAGCAGGATTTTTGAGGTCTGAAGTTTTTGAAAAGATTTTTTCTGTCAAAATGGACCCGAGAATGGATTTTTTGAAACGTTCGCTTCTGAAAGACAAGTATTACAAGTTCAAAGATGGTCAGGAAATCGTTTGCGATTCGGCGGTCAAATTGCAAGGCAAAATTCATCAACTTTCGTCAGGAACTGTTATAACTGAAGATGGCACATTGAAATTTCTCGACGATTCGAAAGCAAGGTTTATTAAGGAAAATTACGAAGGACAAAAGATTGCAATTTTTTACAAGTATCAAGCTGAAGGTGATATTCTCAAAACGGTATTCCCGGATTGCACGAGTGACCCCCTGGAATTTAATGCAACAGACAAGGTTTTTGTTTGTCAGATTCAAGCAGGTGCTATGGGAATCAATTTGAAAACAGCAGATATTCTGATTTTTTACAACATTGATTTTTCAGCTACGAATTACTGGCAGTCACGAGCAAGATTGCAAAGTTTTGATAGAAAAAGTCTTCCTGAAGTGCATTATTTGTTCTCGGAAAATGGAATTGAAGAAAAGATTTATCAAGCTGTTAAAAATAAATTGGACTACACTACGAAATATTTTAAAAAAGATTTTCTTGCGGTAACGGAGGGTTTATGAGATTTTTGCTTTCGATAATTGTAGCATTATTGATTTTAACATCTTGTAGTGATGTTGTGAATGTGACCGAGTGTGATTGCGAAAATCCATTTGTGGATAGTATATCTACAGTAACGATTTCACGTGTCATCGATGGAGATACTTACAAATTCGGGCTTGGTGCGGACACGATAACGATTCGTTTGCTCAACATTGATTGCTTTGAGGTTAGGAATACTCAAAGATTACGCGATCAAGCTGAGGCAAAACAAATAACTGTTGACTCGGCTCTTGCTCTCGGGTTCATGGCTGAGAACTTTGCGAATCAATTCATGCTTAATCGGCAGGTAAAAATCCATCGTGATTTTACTGAGCCGAACATGGATAGTTTTGGAAGATTGCTGAGGCATGTATTTGTTGGCGGAGTTTCGATGGCTGATACTTTGAAATCATTAGGTTTGGTGTTCGAGGAGTGAGATGACAGAGAAAGCATTGCAAAGCAAGATTCTGAAGCATCTCAAAGCAACCGGTGCTTACATTGTGAAAACCGTTGTGTCAAACCGAAATGGTGTTCCCGACATAATCGGATGTTGGCAGGGACAGTATTTTGCTGTTGAAGTCAAGTCACCCGGAAACAAAGCAACAGCTCTGCAATGCTACAATCTCGAACAAATTAAGGAGGCAGGAGGTCAGACGATTGTCACTTCGAGCTTCAATGAGTTTATCAAATTTTTTGAGGAGGATGTCATGGGTACAGCAGTTGGATGTAGCAACACAACAAAATATAAGCTTTCACAGCTTAAGAAAAAGTATGGGGTCAACGTTACAAAAATTCTTGAAATGGCAGTAGATAATCTGCCGGAAGAGAAGATTGCAAAAGTGTCGAAACTACACAAGCCGACGTGACGTTGACTGATATTGATGTTAAACATAATTGGCGACAGGAGAAACCAACACATGGAACTTAAAGAGGAGATTTTAGACAACCTGAAAATGGAGCATCTATCAGGGGATATCCAGCTTGTTGCTGAAGTGATAGACCTCCAAACAGCAAGAAAATTACTCGCAAGATTTGACGGATTGACACTACACATACCATCGACCAGGTTCATGGATGAACTGCTTGTTGATTATTTGAAAACGCGGTACAGTGGCAAACCGATGGATAAGAAAACTGAATATCAGATTTCACAAGAAATAAATCGTCCATTGCGAGAGGTTCGCAAATTACTTTGTAAAATCTGACTTGCCAAGTTTTGGCTTGTCAATTTTTGGCAAAAGACAAGCCCCTTTCGGGGCTTTTTGTCTTGGCTGTTGTTTTAATTACATTCTTCGTCAAAAACCAATTCTCTAATTTTTTCTTCAATCTCTTCGTCAAAAGAATCTCCAGAGACATAGTGAATTTCGATGCAATATTCTTTGATGCCCCATTCGTTTTCAATTTCGATTTCCCATGAATATTCGCATGATTTTGTTACCATTTGGAAATCGTCTAATTGTTCGTTGTACTCTTCGGTTTCCCATTCGAAGGTTGCTGTGAGTGTTGTTCTTAAGTTTTTCATTTTAAATCCTTTAATAATTCGTATTGTTGATTAATTACATGTCTAATGTAAACCAATATAATGACTTGTGCAAGTTTTATAATGTGATAAGTCTATATAAATCAACTATTTATGTAGATTTGTTTGATTTATTTTAAAATATTTTATTTGCCATCATATGCTGTGCCGTTAATTGAAAATCTGTGAAAATAAAGTTTTGTTTATTTTCTTAAATAGTTGATTTATATAGATTTATAACTTGCGTGTGTTAAATTAATGTGTTAAGTTAGACATAGAAAATGTTAAACAATTAGAATTAGAGGACTTAACACAATGACACAACAAGAAATTTTAAACAGCAATCAAACCAAGACATGGAAGATTGAACAACTTTTGAGACTTGGCTTGAGCAGACAGCAAGTTGCAGAGTTAGTAGGAACAAACTACGGTTTCGTTCAGAATGTTTTTGCAAACATTTTTCCTGAGAGGATTAGAACCAGAGGGAGAAGGGAATTAAGAGAAGCGATTCACAGAGGCTTCAGATTGGAAAGCTTTACATTCAACCATCGCTTTGGAGTAGAAATTGAAATGTTCGGAGTAAGCAGAGATGAATTACGAACCGAATTAGCAAATGCCGGAATTCCAATTAGAGAAGGACAAAGATTAACATCGAACACAGGATATTGGAAAATTACTTCAGACGGTTCGATATCAGGAAACAACAGCCTCGAATTGGTAAGCCCGATTTTGGAAGGGACACAAGGATTGGCAGAGTTAAAGACCGTGATGCTTATTGCGAGAGGATTGGAAGGGAGAGTAAACAGAACATGCGGATTGCACATTCACCTTGATGCAAGAGATTTTGAATTTCAAACTTGGAAAAATTTGTTCATCAATTACGCAAAGATTGAAAAGCACATTGATTCAATCATGCCAAATTCGAGAAGAGCCAACAACAACACTTATTGCCAAAGCATGAGAGTTTCGGAATTTGAAACAAAGATTAAAGCAGCCCGGAACTTGGGAAACATTGTTGACAGCGTGAAAGCATTGCACAGGAAGATAACCGGAGACAGCAGATATTATAAAATCAATGCGAGTGCATTTTGGAGACACGGTTCGGTAGAATTCAGACAGCATGGCGGGACAGTTGATTTCAAGAAAGTAAGCAACTGGATAAAATTTTTAGCGAGATTGATTGAATTTTCCAAGCAAGGAACTTTCCAAACTGAGAACGAGAATGAATTCGATAATTTTTTAGATGAACAAACAATTGCTTATTTTAGAAGTAGAAAGCAAGAATTAGCTTAATTATTTATTTATTATTATTTGGAGTATAAAATGATTTACAAATTGAACACAGGCGAACTCATCGAAGCAAAAAACGCTGATGAGTTCGTCCAGAAGCTTAACGAATCCTCAATGTTTGGTTACTGTGAAAACATCAAGGATTTCATGCAGCAACTTGCTGAGAGAGTGATGGTGGATAAAAGCAAGGAAATAAACAACCGAACAACAGGTTCTTTTGTTGCGGATCTAATCGAAAGCGGATATGTAGAAATACTCTAAGCACAAACTTAGAGCTATTTAAAAACTTTAACATAGAAATCTAAAAAAGCATCTGCTATATCTTCGAGAACTTCGTCCGGCAAACCGTCTTCGGGAAATATTTGTCGAGCCGGCATGAACCGAGTCCCGTAATGCAGATGAACTGCATACGGGACGTTGGTTCCGATAGTAACCCCTTCACGTGATGCTGAGTAGTTGATAGAGCCAAGCAGTCCGGCATCACCTGCTGTTCTTCGCAAAATACGTATAGGTGTGTATCCTTTTCGTTTCCTATCCATTCTTGTAGAAGGAGCGAGCTTCTCCCATTTTTTGTTATTTGGGAAATAGCCACCGATTTTTATAAACTGTTTACTTACAGCTGTAAGTAAAAGTTTGCCAACTCTATTGTAAAACGGATAAAGGTCTATTTCTTTTGCCACCATCGCTCGGATAGCATTGCGAGCTTCATCAGCCAAGATTTCAAATCTGAATTTAGTGTTCTCACTCATTGCTTTATTTTCTCCTTTAATTCCTTTGGAAAGCCTGACAAATCAGGCTCAAATGCTGTGTTCGGCAATTTGCGAAACTCAGGAGCGTTCAAGTATTTTTTAGGTATTGTTGATATTTCCTTTACTGTCAATCCTTCACGCTCTCGTTGTTTTTCGGTGATGGAAACATAGATAGTACGGCAATGAAAGTGTCGTGGAGAATACATCAGCTTAAGATTTTTATCCTTAATTTTAAAGCAGATGTTTTGCTCGTCAAGCCACTTGCATCCGGGCGTGGACTTCTTATCATTCATCGTAATTGGTTGCAGGTAAGGAAAGTAATCAACATCTTCACTCTGTTGTTGGAATCGTCCACCATTGTAAGCGTTAGAGATGTTTTGCGTAACGACGAGGTCAGCGTGCCATGCTCTCAGATTCATGCTCTGCCGGAACTGTTTCTTGAAATCACTTAGAGGTGTGCCGTTTGCGATAGCATCGGAAATTAACTTCTTGGCATCCATCAGGTGATTTGCGTTGTTTACTCCTGCAATTTTGAAAGCATCTTTCTCAAACTGTTTTAGGAAGTCTTCCCAATCATCGGAAAGCACGATGCCGAGTGATTCGAAGTAATCCCTCACTTCTTTCGGGTCCTTCTCGAAAGCGATTATTAAATCTTTAAATTCGATATCCATTAGTCTATCTCCGATTGGTGGTAACCATAAGCATTCATTACTGTCATCATGCGATAAACGAAGTCTTTTTTGTCCTGAATATTCAAATCATCATAAACATTGAAAAGTTTATCTTCGAGTTCTTCGTAAGATTCTGCATCGTCAACAAATTTGGCGATAGTTTCGATAGTGGCATCTTTCAAACTTTTGAATTCCATTGAAGTTAGTACATGCTCGGCGAACTGATCCTCCAAAGTTTCAGTCTCTTCATCATTTTCATTGCGTATGTTTTGAACAGGAAGCGGAATAAAGTTTTTCTTTACTGTTTCTTTCTCAGCCGGTGCCTCTGTGGGAGCTTCAATAATCTGTGGACTCTTATTCAAAGTGAAGTATTTCTTATCAATATTGAACTCAGTTTCGATGTAATCTTCGTTTGGCGTGAATCCAATTGCTGACAGCGAGGTCAATAAATCTGCTTTAGCTTGATACTTCTCCATATCGTCGAGTTGGAAAAATCGAATTGTGCAATGTTTTTGTCCCGGAAAATTTAACTCATGCTGCCAACGCAAAAGAGTGTTGATATGTTGAATCAGAAATTTAGTATATGCCTCTATCCTATCAACTTTAGCAGATAGCGCCATATCCTCACTTCCGAGTTTTCCGGGTGTTGATGATGATGCGCCTTCATGACCAAGGATAAGAATAGATAACTCCGTGTTGCAATAGTCAATGAGTCTGCCATAAATATCTGCACTACCGATTGAGCCTGATGGGAATAAGTCAACCTCCGTGCCTTCCGGGTGAGTGATAACTTTTTGCTGCACCATCTTGCCAAGCAAATCATTAAACCACTCTGTGAAAGTCTCTATGTCCATGTTCATCAAGCTTGCTGCTGCTTGAGTAAATGTTCCTTTGACACCCGGCGAGCCGTGAATTTCGGTAAAGATAGTCCAGAAATCTGCAACATTGTTTTTGATAAATACTTTTTTGTAGCAATTTAGGAACAATCCGTTACCATATGGATTCTCCCAGCTTGGCTCATAAGTTGGCGAAATTAAGCGATAAGGTTCGATTTCCTGACCGTTAATATCACTTGGTTTAGTTATGATTTTTAAAACTCTGTCTATATCGTAGAAAAAAGCATTGTGAGGGAGCTCAATAACTTTGTCAATTTCGTAGTATTTATCCTTTTTCCATATCACATTCAGATACTGATTGCCATAAAACATGCTCCAAACAATTTGCTTAATGAGATTGTTTGATGTCAAACGTGCGAGAGTTGAATTTGCGAGCTCAACTTCAGCGGCTGATGCGCCATTTTTTACTACTTCATATTCGAGACTTGAAATAGCCTCAAAGACGGTGCTAACACATCCGCGAACAAAAGCATCCATGAGAACTTCTTGAAAAATATCATGCCCTCTTTGTCGGAGCAGTTTGTTCGGATTCGGTAGTAACTTGTTGTAACGACTGTATGTGTCATTAAGAGTTTCAAGTCTATCAGTAATGGTTGACTTTTTCTCAACCTTATTTTTGATAACATTGATACTTTTTGTAAAATCGTTTTTTTCCATTTTCTAACCTTACATTTTGTTGAGTGAATCTTTAATTGATAGTCGAGTGTTTTGAAGAATATTCTTCGGAAAGAACATTTTTTGTGTTGTCCAATACTTCACACCATGCGTATAGAGAGCGTAGCGAAAGGCATCCATCGCGTGGTCGTTAAATTTGAGAGGCGAATCGTCAATAATGTTGCCGTTTTTATCCTCCTTATACTTGTAACCCTTAATTTCTTTCAAAATGTAGGGTGAATCCGAAAGGATGTTCAGGTTGTATCTCTTGCAATAGTCAATTCCGGGTTTAACAGCTTTGTCTGCCGGATGAATATTAAACCCGGCTCTGTAAATTTCGTCAATTCGTTGAGGCTCCGCAGAATCTGCATAAATGAAAGCATTGCCGAGATTCATGGTTTTAAATTTTTCGATTAAATCACTGTTCGTAAGTTTTGTTTCATAGATGCGTTCTCGAAGATAGATTTCATTGTCAGCGTTAGTTATTTCAACGAGCGCTGTAGGATTGTTATATCCGAAATCAAGCCCATAAATAACATCACCTGAAGGGCAAGTGTTGGCAGTTCGGAATTTAGTATAAATCAGATTGGTAGCTTGAGCTTTCTCTCCAAGTCCGTATATTTTCCAATAGGCTGGGTCTTCAATTTTCAATCTCTCGATTTCGTCAACTTGAGATTGTGGCAAGAAGTCATAATTATCCAAGTATGTGCTCTGGATGAACTTGACATCCTTGCGAGGTAACACACTGTCGTAGATCCAATGGAATTCATCAGCAGGATTATAATCGCAGAATGTTTTGCCACGCGTACGCATAATCAGCTGCTTCCATTCATCGAAAGAGAGTAAGTTTACTTCATTCACAAACAATATATCACGAGACGGACCGCGTAATTTATCCCCGTTATCAGCTGAGAAAAACTCCATGAATACGTTGGGAGAGAATTTGTAAATCATTTCAGTTTTATTAAACTTTTTATCTTCGTATATTCCCATTGATTGCATAATTTTAAAAAAATCTCGTAAAGAACCTTTTTTGATATGTGGCAAAGTGTGCGACACAGTTGAAATTTCAAGAGGCTCGGTAGAATAGTAAGCTTCGATACATAATAATTGCAGGATTGAAAAAGTCTTACCACTCCGCGTACCTCCTTGATTGACAATGATATTGTAATTTGGGTCATTGAAAGCAAGATGATTTGCGTAAAACACAGGCGAAACACTTATATTGATTTCATCAATCATCATCTTCTTCAAAATCAATTTCTTTTGGAATCTTCTTTTCTTTGAGTAAATTAGACTGAGACCCCGACACATTGATGCTGATACTTGGTTTGATTTTTTCACCTCCGGAAGTATGGTCAAGTCCCATTTTCCGAATATCTGTAGGTTCGCCACGCGTCTTACGTTCCAAGTCAGCAACACTCACAAGCACCTGTGCTGATTTGAAAGTTAGAGCAAGTAACTCTTTCGATGACATATCTGTAATATCCTTCGTGTCACCACGTTGAATTTTCTTAAGCAATTCGATAATCGGGAAGTATGCAGCATAGATAGTATTCTTGGCATAATCTGCGTGCCGAGAAGCCATTTCCTTTACAGCTTTTTCGGTTTCTTCCATTTGGATTTTATCGAGATGGCGCTGATAAGCATCAATCCGTTCAGTCCATCTCCAGATTGCTGCAATGTTACCGATATTGCGACGTGCAATATCTACTCGTTCAGGTGTATTAAAGATTTTAGCGACATTTCGATGCGAGCGAAAAATACCCATGTCTCGATATGATTTAAAATATTCCCACGCTATCGTTGATTCTTTGGGCTGCTTTTCCCATTCAGGATAAACCAACACTTTCTTCGATGACCTCATTGAAGTAATCCTTATTTATTAAACTTCCATTCAATTTCACTTCGCATTGTATATTATTATCTTCGCAATATTTGAAGTATCGAAGGACAATATTATCCACAAATGCCGGAGATAATTCCATAACAAAGCATCTTCTAACAAGTTGTTCCGCAGCTATAAGTGTTGAGCCGGAGCCTCCAAATAACTCGAGAACAATTTCATTTTCTTTTGAGCTGTTCTTGATAGCTCTTGCAGGCAGAGTAACAGGTTTCTGGGTTGGATGGATATAATTTCGATTGTCTTCACGATTATATTCCCAAATATTATTTTCATTATTGGGACCAAACCAACGAGCCCCTTCCCCATTACCATTTACCGCGCCTTTGCCTGCAAATATGCAAGGTTCGTATTTTCTTTTATATCGAACCCATGAGAGAGGCGCAACTTGCTTAACCCAAATGATTGGAACTTTGTCAATTGGAATTTCAAGTTTCTCAAAAGCGTTTAGGAAAGTTCGAATGTATGAAGTAGCATGCCAGACGTAGTAATGAGCGTGTTCAATCATATTTAGTTTCGCAAGCTCAAGGAATTTAAAGACAAACTCTTCATAATCTACATCTGCCATTGAATCATTCCAGTCTGTACAGTAAACATCAGTCCAATCTTTACCGGTCTTGGAGCGTTTTTTATTGAGTTCGGCATATTGCACATTGTAAGGGGGATCAGTATGAAGCATATGAGCCACTTCCCCATTCATCAATCTTGCTACATCGTCTTTTGAGGTAGAGTCACCACAAAGCATACGGTGATTGTTCAACTCATACAAGTCTCCGGGCTGAGTTTTGGGTTTTTCTCGGAGTGGTTCATCATAATCATCTTCGATGATATCAGATAATGGGATTTCTGAAGAATCAAATTTCAACAACTCTTCAATTTGCTTTGAATCGAAAGGCATTGTTAAATCAAGCTCGCCTGTATCGTAAGTTAGTTTCAAATCATTCATAATCCGAGCGAGTTTTTCCGGGTCATGCTCGAATCTGGTTTCATTAGTTTCGATTGCAATACGCTGTGCTTCTGCGAGTGATATTTTACCGTGGTCGTAAGCCACAATGAACTTCCTGCCTATGGCATCGTTGCTGTCTAAGCGATGATTACCATTTACAACTTCATAAAATCCTGTTTCGAGTAACCGGACTTGAATATTTTCAACTTGCCCAATTCTTTTTATGTTATTTGTTAGCTTTTCGCTTGTAAAATCATTGTTGTTTTTGTAGTTCCAATCAGCTTTCACGAGTATTTCTCTCGGAAAAACTTTATATTGTAAATAGTTATTCACCTCATACTCGGGAATATTCATTTCTGATAGCTTTTTTGAGTTGAAAAAGGGAATAATACTCTTTTTAAGTGCTTCTAAATCCATAATTGCTCCAATATTAGTGTAACCATACTACAAAAGTGTGTTATTTTTTATGCTAAATTACTTTCCAAATCACTTGCTAAATCACTTGCTAAATCGCATGCTAAATCGCATGCTAAATCACATGCTAAATCACATGCTAAATCGCATGCGATTTGGAAAAAAAAATAACACAAGTAGTTTATACTTTTAAAAAAAATAGATGAGGGACTTATGGAAATTGATATTTTTGGACAAATAACACCTTGGGGAGATGAGGACTGGGGCGTATCTGCGAAGATGATACGTAAGAAATTAGAAAACCACAAGGAAGGTGAAGAACTTACAGTTTACATCAATTCTGTTGGTGGAAGTGTGTTCGAAGGCATCGCAATTTATAATTTATTGGCAGAAAAAAGACCAATTATAAAAATAATTGGTGAAGCAAGTTCAATAGCTTCTGTAATTTCGTGCGCCGGACGAGAAGTAATGATTGCAGAGACTGCTATGATGCTTATTCATAAGCCCTGGACAGTAGTAATCGGCAATGCTGATGAAATGCAAAAGGTTGCTAAAGACCTTGAGGCAATTAAAGATTCCATCATCGCTGCATACAAAACAAAAACTGGCATGGAAGCCGAAGATATTGATGCTTTGATGTCTGAAGACCGCTACATGACAGCTACCGAGTGTTTAGAATATAAACTTGTTGACAAAATCTACTCGCCAACACAGGACGAAGTCAAAAAAGTTATTCTTGCCAAAACACAAATTTACGCAATGAAACATCGCAACTCAAAACCAATAACAATAACTGGAGGAAACATGGACCCCAAAGATGCTCAAATTACTGAGCTAAACAACAAGGTTGTAGAATTCTCATCGCAAATAACTGCGATTCAATCAGAGAACGAGACCTTGAAAACGACCAATTCGGAATTGATGAAAACTCATGATGAGTTATCGACACAAATTTCGACATTGAACGCACAAGTAGCTACGATGCAACAGCAAGAACTTGTTAATCAAGTTAGACTTGACATCGAACGAATTAAGGACAAAATCCTTCCTGCTGAAAATTCAGAAGAAAACAAATACGAACTTGAGCAAGAGCTAATCATGCTCAAAACTTTGAGTATGGACGAAAAATATCGCATCAATGGCAAGACTCCGTACGACAAACGAATAGAAGAAATCGCATCTCGCAAAAGTTTGTCATCACTCGAAGACCCATTGCCGATTTCTGCGGCTGTTGTCAACTTATCTCAAGTTGATTTTAATACAGAAGAAGGTCGTGAGAAGACCCACGAAGCAATCTTGGCAATCATGAAGCGAGACAGCATTGACGATTACAACCAAGCATTACAAATTTTAATGAAGGAGATAGAGAAAGATGCCTAACAAAAGAACAAAAAACCTGAGACTGGGGGTTGATCCGATTCTGACGAGCCTTGCTCAGCAGTTTGAACAGTCAGCATTTGTCAGCCAATTTATTTTGCCTGACACTTTTGTGGAAAAGAAAACCGGAGAATATCCTGTTTTCGGTAACGAGCACATGCGTGTTCATGATACTTCCAGACCAATGAAAGCACCCGTGAAAACGATGCCAACGGACAACTGGAGTTTAAAAGAGTTTATGTTGAATGAACATGCTTTGGAAACGGCTCTTGATTATCTCGAAATCGAAGCCGCTGAAGATGTGATGGATTTGGAAAAATACGCTCTTGATGCCTTGCTCGCTTCTTTGTATCTTGGCAAGGAAGTAGAAGCAATCGAGTTAATTCAAAATACTGCTACATATAGTGTTGACCATGTTGAAGCTTTATCTTCGGGTGAAGAATTCAATGATCCGCTTTCTGACCCATTAGTGGTAATTCAAGATGCTATGGAAACAGTACGTCGCAAAATCAACTACTTACCGAACGTCCTTATTTTTGGTCCGAGAGTATTTAATGCTCTACAAAATCATCCAAAAATCTTGGATAGAATTAAGTATACTCAAACCGGGATTGTATCAGAAGCACTCATTGCAGGACTGATTGGCAACAATGTAACAATTAAAATCGGTTCAGGTATGTACGAAGACCCGGCTACTAAGACTAACATTGACTTATGGGGAGATGTTGTTGCAATGGCTTACAATAAGAACCTTGCAAGAACAAAATCTAAGTTCGAACAAAGCTTCGGAAAGACTTTCCTTTTGAATGGATATCCTGAAGTGTCGTTTGACTCAGCAAATCATAGCAAGTTGCAACTAATCGCTGCTACAATGTTCTACAAAGCACACATTACTCAGAAGGATGCAGGCTTTTTAATCACTAATGCTTATGTAGAGTAAGAGGTAGAATATGAATAAGTGTAAAATAGCGGTCGGTATTCGCAAAAATGGAGTTCGGTATAAAGCCGGCTCCATAGTCGAACTAACTGATACAGAGATTGCTAGATTGGGCGGAATTGTGACCATTATGGAATCAGTTCCGGAAGCGACAAAAGAAACAGGAAAGGAAATCAAAGCTCCAAAAGGTGGTGAGCAATCCAAACTTCCTGAGACGGAAAAAACAACTGAAAAAATCGAAACACAAACTATTAAAGGAGATAAATAATGTCTAAAGTAAACCCAACCTATGTGCCTCAGAGCAGAATAGGGGTAACATTTGGAGCAGCTGTCGGCGGATTTAAATTCATAACCCCAGCTGGAGTTTTACCGGCTGCCGGTGCCTTGGCTCTTGGAGTAACTGAACACGAATGGGACAATGGAGATGAAGGTTCTGTAGTAACATCCGGTACTATCTTGGTGAAAATCAAAGCAGAACTCACAAAAGGTGCATTAATCGCATCCGACATTGCAGGTGACGGCGTTTTAGCAGTAGAGGGTGATTACGTAAACGGCATATTGCTGCATGATGCAGCAGCTGACGAAGTTCAGGAAGTGTTCTTGACTAAATTCAAATTACCAGTAACAGCTCCATAAAAAAAATGTTTAATTTATTAAATAGAGATTATATCACAAGCAAGATACCTGAGCAAGATATCAATGCTTTTACTAATAATGATTCGGCGCCCGATAAACTTGAGCTCTTGATGAGTGAGGCGGGCGCTTATATCGATTTGATGTTATCAGATATTTATGATTTAAGCGGAGTAGCTTTGGAAAGTGAAAATTTTCCATCGAAACAAGTGTTGACAAGGATTCAATTCGAGATTTTTAAATACTTCTTGTACCAAATGGTGTATGATGACGAGCAGATGAAGGCAGTAGTTCTTTCATATCAAGAGCAATTAAATATGCTTGAGCGGATTCGCAACGGTTCAATAACATTAGCGGGAATTCCACGAAAAACAAGAAAAGGAATCGCTGTAACAAGCCCTTCTCAGGTATTTACAAAGTGCCGATTGGAGAGCTATGATAATTGAGCTGAGAAATAAAATCAAAGATGATTTGATTTCTGGATTTAAAGAAGCCGGAATTAGACCATACATCACTGTTACATCATTTCCTGATTCACCTGAAGCATTAGAGAGTATTGGCAAGGAAGCGCAAGCCAAACCCGACGGTGCTATTTACATAGCATGGTCTGCGGAAGAGCCGGGACCGAAAAGTGGAGGGATATACGGAAAACTCATTGATTTGTTTACCATCTTTATCTTCTCGAAAAGCCAGGAGGGTGATGATGAGATTATTCAACATTATGAATTGGCAAGAAATATACTAAACAAAAGTTTCTACTTATATCGCGGAGAAATGTCACCTGTTAAAACGGCGAAAACCGGACTTTACATCGCTTACTTACAGGTCGGCATTCAGAACATATATCAAGGACACTAACATGGACAATTGGCTGATACTTGGAATAATACTCGAATTTATTTTAGCTGTTTTCCTTCTGCTTTTCGGCTTTATTTTAAAGTCAGCGGCGAATGCAGTTAAAGAGCTTAAAATCATTGTTCAAAGCCTTGTTTCTTTTATGGACAAACAAAGCGAAAAGAATGACAATTGGACAAAGCAATTCGAGTTACTGTGGAATAAATACAACGACCACTCAAAAGAAATTAACGATTCGAAAGATAGAATTAAATCAATAGAGTATAAGGCGAAATATGGCAGAGAATATAGAAAAGAAAACTGATAACATAGGTAAATTGCTAACAAAAATCAATTCCTTGTTATCATATGCTGATTTGCAAGAACTTGAGGTTGCCGGCAAAGTTGACCTATTGGTATTAAGCAAAGAAATACGCTTGTTGACCATAGCGGCTAAAGAAGAAGCTAAAAACATCACAGATGACCAAGCTGATGAACTTAGTTTGCGGTTTGGCGATGCGTTCTTTAAAATACTGCGAGGCTGACATGACTACGATTGATGAAAGACTAACAGGTCTTGAAGAAAATATTGCCGAAATATTGGAGCATATTAGACCCAAAGAAGTTAAAACCGAAGCAGACCCAAACCAAATGCTTATGGATGAAATAGTTGCTATTTCAAACGAGATGGATTTGTTAATTGACGAGGTTAAATCGGTTCGCAAAGATGTTCAAATTGCAATCGAACAACCGTTTGAGACATCAGAAGAACTTACCGAAGCTGATAAAAAGTTCAACACACGAAGAAACATCTTTGTTATAGGTGGATTAGCCGTAACAGGAGCATTGTCTTTAACTTTTTGGCTCTACTTTCTGCCACTATTCGCGGTTGCAATTGGAGTGTTCTTCTCATTTGGGATGTTGGCTCTGGTTTTAGCTTACGATGAATTTGTATTACCCGGAAACACAATTAAAAGGATAGCACAAAATGCGATTGCTTCCGCTATATTTATTCTTGCTCTTGTTGTCATTATTAGCACTGGCATTCAGGTCGGAAATTCCCTTATCTCTGACAGAAGTCAGAGCGAAGAGTATCGCCAACCAACTGCTACTGAAAGACAAGCAGAAACAAGAACAGAGCCAAGCATCGGAGACAGCGAGGAGTGAAATACCACTTCATGTTCAGCTTATGCTTGAATGCCTTCATGTTGTTGAACAACCGAAAGGCTCAAATCGTGGTGACAGTATTGATGTTTGGCGTAAGTATTTCGGCTTCTTATATCCTGTGCCGTGGTGTGGAATTTTTGGGGGGATAAAATCAAAAGAGGGCAAAGCATATCCAATCATTATGTCCGCACGTGCAAGAGATTATGCAGTAATTGGGCGTACTTATGCTTTAAGCGACGTAATTTATGGCAATTATATCCCTAAGCCCGGAGATTGGAGAGTAAAGCGAAGACCGGGCGGAGCACATGTTGACACGTTTGTTTCATGGGACACTTTAGCACAAGAAGGCATTATTATCGGGGGGAACGTGAATGATGCAGTAAAAATGAGGGAAATTACGCTTAGAGGCATGGTTGCTGACGGCACAACACATATAACTGATGTTACAAGTTATTATGAATTTTTAGAAGCGGAGACTAAAGATGAGATTCTTGAAACTATGGAAGGTATTGCGACCTATTATTCCGATTATTTTGACGGTCGCAGGACAGCTAATGGAGAAATATATAGACCGGAAGATTTCACAGCAGCACACAAAGAACTCGAATTTGGAACAAGAGTTAGAGTCACAAACATCAGAAATGGAAAGTCAGTCGAAGTCAGAATCAATGACCGTGGACCCTTCGCAAACAATGCAATAATTGACTTGAGTCGTGCAGCAGCAGATTCAATTAATATACGAAAAGGAAAAGTACTTGTAGAAGTGCTTAATTATTAAAAATATATGGAGTTTATCATGGAATTTTTAATTGAAGTATTTAATAATAATACCGTATTGTTTGGGTTGGTTGGATTGCTTGTTGTATGCTTTATAGGAATAATGTTATTGCAATGGATTGCAGATAAGACAGGCGTAAACACGGACAAACTTCAAGAGGAGCTAAAAAAGACTGCCGAAGATGCTCAAGTTGAAACCGCTAAGGAACTGAAAAAGACAGTTGAGAAAATTACTGATGGTGGTCAAGCTGAATCCGCTCCCAAAAACAAATACGCTCTCCGCGATGAAACAGGAAAGTTTGTCAAAGCTGACGGTACTACTGAAAAGCGTAAAGTTGGACGTCCGAGAAAGGTGCAAAAATGAGCGAAATAAACGAGAAACGTATCTACTTATTTGGTGGATTGACTGGGGTACTCATTTTAACCATTGCAATCTATCTACTCGCCGCATTTATAAACGTTGAATGGAATCCATTGGAGTGGAATATTGTTGTAAAAGCTGTATCTGCCATAGGATGGATGTATGGAAGTTCATATATCATGAAAGATTATATCAATGTTTTAAAAGCCACTAATAAAAAACAGATATGTGAAGTAAAAACACCAAAGGCAAAGCAATGAGAAACCGCGAACCTGTGACTATTAACATTAGCGACGAAGCACGGCGAAAAGCTGACAAGGCAGCTAAAGAAATCAAATGTAGCCGTAATGACATAATCGAATCACTACTCTTGTTTTTCAATGTAGAAATGTACGAACGATGCTTTAGGTATCAACAAATCCAAGATGCTTTAAAAGGGAAGTCATGAATAAATTAATCAAATCAATATTGTTATTCTCAGTAATACTACTTAGTTTGTCAAGTTGTGATACTGCTAAATACATATACGAGAATGTATCAATTACTTGGAAGCCGTTAGAAGCCCAAAGAAATACCGCTCCGATAGATTCCATTGTTGTGAGATATGAGCCGGTATATTGGACAGAACCGCCATGTATGGACGGCTCTACAAATGAAGTTGAATACGAAATACTTAAAGATGGTAACCTTATTTGGTGTCTCGATAATCCGTTTGCAAGACGTAGAGAAGTTTTGATTAAAGATACAGTTATATATATTTATAGGAAGTAACATGCTAACGGAGATGGTCAGGGGTGCGACTGAAAAGATTCGCTTTAATTATAGCTTGAATAGTGTTCCACAGTCATTAACGGGAACAACAATTGTGCACACTTGGAAAAAGTCACCAAAAGACCCTGAGCCCGCTCTAAGGATAAGTAAAACTGATCATGATAATGAATACGAAACTCTTGTTGTAATAACTCCTGCTATGACAAAAAATCTGGAATTAACGACTTATTATTGGGAGTTTGTCATCATAAAATCTGACGGTACAAGGATTTCGCGTAAAAAAGGACTGCAGGGACATCTTGAATTAACTTTTAATTTAGAGCCGATACCGGGGTAGAGATGGAACACATTATATCAGTCAATATAACCACCGAAGTTCACGAAGTTGAATTGAAAGAAACAAAAATTGCTGTTTTGGAAACGGACAGTTCAACTGCAAATAACGATGTTGGTCACAATCACGACGAACGCTACTATACTAAAGCTGTTATTGATGGTAAGTTAGATTTAATTCACACAACAGGCGAAGTCATCAATGGACACAGATTGGTTTACTTGAAAGATGGACTTGCTTATAAAGCATCAAACGACAACCCTGAATGCTTCAATCGTTTAGTTGGAATGTCGGTAAATTCGGCAAGTTTAGGCGATGCAGTGACAGTAAGAACCGGAAAGATTGTAAATCCGGGTTGGGGATTGTCAGCGAACGCAATTTATTATCTTGGGCTTGATGGCAATATTACATTGACTTCGCCAAGCACAGGAATATGGCAAATTGTAGGTTACGCATCAGATACAGAAACTTTAATTGTAAATATAGAAATAGGAATAATGAGGTAAATTATGGCACAGAAATATTTAAAAGTAGGTACTACGAACCTTGAAGAAGTAGAGGGGTTAGTTGCAAGTTCGGGTGCAGGAGATGCAGGTAAGATTATAGCAGCGGATGCAACAGGGAAGTTAGATGCAACATTCTTGCCTGTTGGTGTTGGAGCAGATACAAAGTTAATTGCTGCGAGCGAGAATTTAGTAGCAGGTGATTATGTCAATATTCATGATTCAAGTGGTGAAAAGGTACGTAAGGCAGATGCTTCAACAATCACTAAGAAAGCCGATGGTTTTGTTCTTGAAAACGTTACAGCACCCGCAAATGCAACCGTTTACTTAGGTAACAAGACAAACAATCAAAAATCAGGATTAACAGTTGGAGCGGTTTATTTCTTAGATGCTTCTACTCCGGGCGGAGTTACAACTACAGTCCCTACAACAGCAGGACACATCAGACAGAGACTTGGGAAAGCTATCAGTACAACTGAAATAGCTACTGAAATCGGCGAACCAATAATAAGAGCGTAAAGTGGCAAAAGCTGTTGGCATAAATGGTAATAATTTGGAAGAGTTTGAAATTGCGTCAAGTGCAGGATTAATAAAATATACTCAGTCCAATTTAACAATTAACTTCAATAATGGGTCTTGGATTGTAGCTACTATAGCAGCAAACGCAAGTTTTTCATTATCTAACATACAAGAGAATTTCGCATATTTAATTACTGTGAAAAATTCATCAGGCTCCGGTATTGTAATAACCTTGCCGAATACAGCAGATGAATTTCAGAGGGCTACCGAAAGAATAGCGGCGTCTTCCAGCAAAGATTTTTCTATGATTTATGACGGAACTATTAGAAGATGGTTGGTGAGTGACAATTATTCGTAAAAATATAAATTTTTAGATATGGATGCAAATATAAGAAGAAGAGTTTTTGGTAAATCATTACGAATGATGGCTTCCGCTCATTTAACCCGTTTATGGAGTTATCTGGATGGCGTCTGGTCTGAAGAACAACCTGTAGGTAATGTAAATCGAAGATGGTTTGGTAGCTGTGTAGATGGCGACCAAATGGTTGCTGTTGTGAATAATACTGCAGGCAGAGTATATTGTAAATTGAATGGTGCTTGGGCCGAACACCAACCGGCAGGAGACTTTGATAAATATTGGATGGGAGCATCTATTCATAAGGGTCAAATAATAGTTTCAATAGAAAATTCCATAGATGGTAGATTATATAGTTATAATGGTACTTCATGGTCTGAAGAACAACCTGCAGGGAACGTGAATAGAAATTGGAGACCGGTTGCTATAAATAATGGTCAAATGATAGCAGGGGTGAATGCGACGACAGGAAGATTATACAGCAAATTGAATGGGACGTGGGTAGAAGAACAACCTGCTGGAAATGTTGATAGAGTTTGGTGGTCGGCTGATATAAATAATGGTCAAATGATAGCCACCTCAAGGTCATTGTCAAACGGTAGAGTTTATAGTAATTTATCAGGTACATGGGTTGATGAACAACCGGCAGGCAATGTGAATAGTAATTGGGGGTGTTGCTCTATAAATAATGGTCAAATGATGGCTGGAAATACCGCTCGATTATATAGTAAATTAAATGGAGTGTGGGTTGAAGAACAACCTGCAGGGAACGTGAATAAAGATTGGGCAGGATGTGCTATATATGATGATATACTTCTTGCAG
>JAMLHE010000019.1 GCA_023957315.1 Candidatus Kapaibacterium sp. | reverse complement strand
TTTCATATAAATATCCTATTAAATTTAAAAAAAAAATAAATTTCATAAATCGGGTATTCTACTGCTCGTCACACCCCGGGTACCGAGAGTTTAAAGGACTTTCATACAACACCTCGCACTCTGTTGTGTAAGAGATACTTTGCGTTTGTATATTGAGAGTTGTGTTTGTGATTTGCTCGGTGAGCTTTCCTCACCGTTGATTGTTGGCAAGAAGAAACATAATAATCAGCATTACGAAAGTCATCACACGTTCGTATGACTCCACTTCTGTGTACTTTTAATAAGTTAATATATCCGGTGTCATTTACCATTGTAAAACAATTTTTCAGATTGCATTTATTTACAATACAATATTAAAAAATTGTTTTGAGATAAGCAAATTATTTTTTAATTTTCTCGTTCAGTCAGTTGTTACAATTGACAACCTGAAAAGCAAAAAAAACCTTCGGAAGGTTAAAAATTGCTATAAACATTCAATCCCTTCAGGATTGTTGAATATGTCGCGATTTCTTTTCCCCGCATTTCATACGGGGCTATTCACATTCAATCCCTTGCGGGATAAACACAGATAAACGTTTCCTCGCACCCACGAATAAATTCGTGGGCTATGTTTGCAAACGTATTTTAGATTTAAAATAATACAACATAACCCCTACCCCAACTCAAAAGATGTAACGCCGAAGATTTTGGGTAAGTCTATGAGTGGTTCTTCGCCGGTGTACATGCGGGCTGTCTCGAAGACTTTTTTCATTTCGTATTTGTGGGCTAAGTCAACGGCAAAGAGGTTTGCTTCGGGCGTATCGAAATAAATTAGCTCATCGGCGGCTTTGTTTGCCAATGCTTTGTAAAGCTGCTCGGCAATGTGGATATCATCGGCAAAAAGAGGACCAATTTTGTATCCTTTGCGGCAGGAACGAATCACACCGTAGCCTTTGACTCTGTTTTCTTCGTAAAAAACGTAAGAATGCGAATTTATCATTTCGAGCCAACCCTTCAGGAATTTTTCGCGTCTGACCGGAAAACATCTCGCGTCGTAATCGGCGATTTCCTGAAAATCAATAATTTTTGTATGCACGACTTCCGGTTCAACAATGAATTTATCGCCGATGCCCTCGAAACGAATATTTTTGTACGCTTCTTTGAATCCCAAGCGTTTGTAGTTCTCAACTCTTGCGACTACTCCGTCTATGCCGATATTCAGGTCTTTGAGGTAGTTAAGCGCTGCCATCCCTAATTGGGTGCCGACAACAGTTCCACGATAATCACTATCCACAATGTAAAAGCCGATAAAGCCGAATCCGTCGCCATAATTGACTGATGAAATTGTCCCGACTACTCTGCCTTTGTATTCCGCCAATAAAAACCCATGCGGGTCGGTATTATAAAAAGCAATTCCGTCGTTCAATCCGGGATTCCAGCCTTCCTTATATGCAAGGTGCATGGCTATTTCGATTTCGGGCAATTCCATTTTGCGAACAATGCAATTCATATTGATACCTTTACTTTTTGTTAAAAATTTCAGTTTTCAGGTTGTCATACTCATCAAAAGCAAACTTTTTCGATAAAGCTAAAGTTGTAAATATCGTGATTACCGACCCTGCAAAGATAGTAATAATTATTATAACTTGGTACTTAATTGCTGTCATAGGGTTGCTTCCGCTTAAAATTTGCCCTGTCATCATGCCCGGCAACCAAATCAAACCAATCACCGCCGTCGAAGCAATTACGGGATTGAATGCCTCGCGATAGGCTCGGGTGTTGAATTTCATCAGGGCTTCGTGGAGTGATGCACCGCAAAGCAAATCATATTTTAGCTTTTCATATTCGGAATTGATTTGATTGAAATATGTCCTGATGCCGATTATTGCCGCATTCAAAGTATTTCCGATTATCATACCCATAATTGGAATCAAATATCGTGCTTCGAAAATATATTCTGTGCCGATTACTATAAAACCATATACACAGCCGTTTATGACAACATTAGTTGCAATAGCGGCTAATATCGGGACGAAAATGAATTTTAGCTTCAGGTCACTTCGTTTGCTGACGGAAAGCGATGCAGCCACAATCATCACAAGTACCCAAGTCAAATTGATTAGTGGCGAATCAATCTCAAAAATCAGCTCTAAATATAGCCCAACAAGCATCAGTTGAACTATCATTCTGCCAAAGGCAATCAGTGTATCTTTAACGAGCCCTGTTTTGAAGTAGTAAAAGACGTAAATTGGCACGAGTAGAATGAGCGAGCCGACAAAAAGTGATGTCCAGGAAATGTCGTAGCCGTTCATTTTTGCTCCAACTCGGTCATACTTGTGCAAATTTCTTTCAATACAAGGTCGTGGGTAGAGATAATGATTATTTTGTCTCTCAGATTGCTTATATATGCGGCTACGATTTCTTTCGAGCGGTCGTCCAGCCCCGAACTTGGCTCATCGAATATCATGATTTGTTTGTCGAGCAAAGTTGCAATTGCGATAGCTATTCTCTGTTTTTCGCCGCCCGAAGTGCTTTTGAATTCGGATTCGAGAATGTTTTCATCAAGTCCGAGATGTTTTATCACCGAAAGTATTTGGTCGTTATTAGGTCGCTTTGATTTGTTCGATTTGAATTCAAAGCTGCTTTGGATTGTCTCTCGGACTTTGCCCGAACCGATTATATTTACATTTTGAGGGACATATGCAGTACAAGTACGGAGCGATTTGAAATCTTGTGCTTCGGCAATTTTCCCGTCTATAAGCACTTTACCGCTATTCGGAAAATCGAAGCCGCAAATCATATTGACAATGGTAGATTTGCCACTGCCGGATTTGCCAATCAGCCCGTGAATTTCGCCAACTTTGAAATTAATATCAAGTCCGGCGAAAAGTTCGCGTTCGGTAAAATTTTTATAAACTTGTTGCAATTCGATTGATTTAAACATCAACAAATTTAACGATAAAATCGCTGAGTATTAATTACGTATTTATATAAATTATGCTTATTTTTAAAGTCATTCTATTTGCAAATTTTTGAATTATATGAATTATAGCCGGGAGGAAAAAAATGAAAAAGATTGGAATCGTTTTCGGAAATGAATTGTCGTTCCCTAAGGAATTAGTGGAACGAATCAATTCCAAAACAGATAAGTTCAAAGCAGAGTCGCTATCTATTGATGCGATTAAAAATACGGAGACGACTGACTACAGCGTAATTTTCGACAGAATATCATACAGAGTTCCATTCTATAATTCATTTTTGAAATTGGCTTTACTAAACGGTACAAGGATTGTAAATAATCCTTTTTGGAATTGTGCGGATAATAATATTTTCCAATCTGCATTGGCTGCAAAAATCGGCATACCAACTCCTAAAACTGTTTTATTGCCAAGCAAAGAATTACCGGACGATACAAATGCTGACACTTTTCATAATTTGAAGTATCCTCTGAATTGGGACGAAGTGTTTTCATTCGTCAAATTCCCTGCATATTTGAAACCCAATTTTGGTCATACATCGGCAAATGCTTACAAAGTTTACAATCGCAAAGAATTTTTCTCGGCATACGAACTGACAGGAAAGAACCCGATGGTTGTCCAAGAATCAATCAATTTTGATGCTTATTACAGATGCTTTGTGATTGCAAGCAAACGCATTTTGATTGTAAAATACGAACCCGGCAAGCCATTGCATATGCGCTATGAAAAAAATAGCGAAAATATTGAGGAATCGGTTGTAAAATTGTTGACCAAGATTTGCAACGATGTTTCAAATCTTTTGGGATTTGAATTTAATTCGATTGATATTGGTTTATTGAACGGAACAGCTTACGCAATTGATTTAGTGAATCCAACGCCTCATGCCGACAAGGAATATCTTGGTGAAAGTCATTTCGAGTGGTTGATTGAAAATACTGCCGATTATTTGATTGAAATAGCATCCTCGCATAAGGAAGCGAAAAAAGATTTTACATTCAAAGAGCTGATTTTCGGTGAATCAGATAATTCAATTGCGGCAAAACCTGCAAGAAAAGCTCGTGCGACTAAAGCAGTCGCTCCAAAACCGGAAACGGGCGATGCTCCCAAAAAGAGAGGACGCCCGCGTAAGGAATCGTAATTGATTTTTAATTTATTCTTTCTATCATACGTCTAACAATTTCATTTGCTGAAACGCTTTCGGATTCGGCATTGAAATTTGTTACTATTCTATGACGCAAAACGGGCAATGCCACAGCCTTTACGTCATCAATGTCAGGAGTGAATTTGCCCAAGATTGCAGCACGTGATTTGGCGCCTAATATTAAATATTGCGACGCTCGCGGACCCGCTCCATAGCTAATATAATCCTTGATGAAATCGAGTGCGGTCTCTTCGGGACGAGTTGCAGTAACAAGTTTTACAGCATATTTGATTACATTATCGGCAACGGGGATTTTCCTGACTAAATTTTGGAATTCGAGAATTTGCTCTCCATTCAAAATTTGATTGACAACCGGTTTATGTTCGGTTGTAGTAGCACGAACGATTTCAATTTCTTCTTCGAAACTCGGATAATCAAGCCAAATATTGAACATGAAACGGTCTAATTGTGCTTCGGGCAATGGGTAAGTTCCCTCTTGTTCGATTGGATTTTGTGTAGCCAACACGAAAAATGGTTCATCTAATTTATAAGTAGTTCCGGCAGCAGTTACAGCGTGCTCTTCCATAGCTTCAAGCAATGCAGCTTGAGTTTTTGGAGGTGTTCTGTTGATTTCATCAGCCAAAACGATATTAGCAAAAATAGGACCTTTGACGAAACGAAAATGCTTGTGACCTGTGCTCAAATCATCTTCGATGATTTCCGTACCGCTTATATCACCGGGCATCAAGTCAGGGGTGAATTGAACGCGACTGAAATTCAAATCCATTGCACGTGATAATGTACGGATAAGTAAAGTTTTTGCAAGACCCGGCACACCGATTAAAAGCACGTGCCCCCGTGCAAACATAGCGATAATTAGTTGCTCTACAATTGCATTTTGACCAATGATAACTTTGCCGATTTCACCCTTTACGTCTATTATCGTTTTCGAAAGTCTTTCGAGCAATTCTTTGTCTGAAATATTAGAAGCCATGTTTCCCTTAGTTGATAATATGCAAAAATACTAAGACGAACGAACTTTATGTTAATTTACAACAATAAGATATTAAAGTTTAACCTTATTTTATTTCTAAAAGTGTTAATTTTGTTGTTTATATAAAAGCAAAAAAGAAAATCATGCTTCAGGTAATTCAGTATCAGAAAAGTGGAAAGATTTCAGTCGAGCAAGTTCCGGCTCCGGAATGCCCTCCAAACGGCATCTTGGTGCGTAATCACTATTCCTTGATTAGTGCCGGAACCGAGAAAACGACTGTTACCAAGGCAAAGAGTTCGCTCTTTCAGCGGGCTCGTCGCCAACCCGAAGATTTAAAATTGGTGCTTGATTTCATTAAAAAAGAGGGAATACTCTCTACATTCAAACGAATTAAAAACACACTCGATTCTTACAAGCCCCTGGGATATAGCTCCGCAGGCGAAGTTATCGTCAGCAAATCCGAAAAATTCCAGCCCGGCGATTTAGTTGCATGTGCCGGCGCCGGAATCGCTAATCATGCTGAAATTATCGCAGTTCCGGAAAATCTTGCAGTGAAAATTCCCGCCGGAGTGAGTGCCAAGCAAGCCTCATTCGCAACTTTGGGTGCTATTGCCATGCAAGGAGTCCGCCAAGCTCAGCCTCGAATCGGTGAATCAGTTGCTGTAATCGGACTTGGGCTTATTGGCAATATTACAGTTCAGCTATTGAAAGCATCGGGTTGCAGAGTCGCAGGCTTGGATATTGATTCCTCATTATTTGAAAATGCTAAACAATGCGGATGCGACGAAACGTTTTTATCGGATTCTGCCGCTGTTCCAAAATTAAACGAATTCACTCGTGGTGCAGGTTTTGATTCCGTAATCCTTACTGCCGGAACATCGTCAAATGTGCCTGTTGAATTGGCTATGGAAATAGTTCGCAAAAAAGGAACCGTAGTCGTGGTGGGCGCTGTTGGGATGAATATTCCGCGTACACATTTTTATCTAAAAGAAGTTGATTTCAAAATTTCCTCGAGTTATGGTCCCGGGCGATACGACCCTGATTACGAATCCAAAGGTATAGATTATCCGATTGCATATGTCCGATGGACTGAAAATCGGAATATGCAATCAATTCTGGATTTGATTGCGATGGGCAAGCTCGATACCGACATCATGACTTCTCACACATTTGATTTGAATGATGCCCATAAGGCATATTCGATGATAACGGGCGAAGTAGATGAAAAATATACCGGAATTATTCTCAAGTATGACAATTCGAAAAATGAAATTTTAAAATCAGTTACAATCGCAAAAGTCGAAAAGAATCCAAATCCGGGAATCGGTTTTATCGGGCTTGGCACTTTTGCTCAAAATTATCTGATTCCGCCGCTAAAATCTGCAAATGCAAATTTGGTAGCAGTGGCATCCAATACGCCAATCAATGCGAAAACAGCAGCCGAACGAAATGGATTTGCTGTTTGCACCACTGACGGTTTGGAAGTCATCAATCATGCTGACGTGAGCGTAGTATTTTGTGCTACTCGACATGACAGCCACGCTCAATTTGTAACTGCATCGCTCAAAGCCGGGAAGCCAATATTTGTCGAAAAGCCTCTTGCTATCAATTACAATGAACTTGACCAAATTATCGAAGCTTACGAGCTAACTAAAACACCGTTCATGGTTGGATTTAACCGAAGATTTTCAAGAGCATTTACAGAAATCAAGAAGCAAATTGCCGGCAGAACATATCCGATTGTAATGACTTATCGCGTAAATGCAGGTTTTATTCCCAAAACTCATTGGGTGCAATCGCCCGAACAAGGCGGCAGAATTATCGGCGAAGTATGCCATTTCATAGATTGCATGGTGTATCTGACCGGTTCATTGCCAAAAACTGTTTTTGCAAATAGTGTTTCGGGCGATAATATTGCAGATACCGACAGCGATAATATATCAATTGCACTTACTTTTGCTGATGGAAGTATCGGGAATATTATCTATACAGCAAAGGGTGGCGCGATGATGCCAAAAGAATATTGCGAAGTCTTTGCATCTAATGTAAGTTATATTATGGATAATTTCAATAAAATGACTATATTCGACAAAAGCAATTCGAAAATTATCGAAACAGGTGCTTTGAAAGGAATAAATGAAGAAGTCGGAAAATTTATGAATGCAATTACTACCGGAACATCTATGCCGATAACTCCGCAGGAGATTTTTGCCGTTACTGAAGCAACTTTCGTTGCTGTCGAATCACTCAAAACCGGGTTGCCGGGCGCTCTAAAATATACATGGAATAAAACTACTGAGGTATCATGAAAAGAATAACACTTGTAATTTTGACATTTTTAATTTTAACAGTCGTTCAAATTTTTGGATATACTCCGTTAAGCCAATCAAATATCGAAGAAATTGTTCCTTCGACAACAAGGTTAGTGACTGATTTGTCGGGCAATTGGGAGCATTCTTACAACGAAGTTGATTGGAGTCCGGTTAGATTACCGTATTCCGAAGAATCCAACCGACAAAGTGTTTACAGGCGTGCAGTGGTTCTTCCGGAAAAACTTTCAGAATCATATTCGTGGCAATTATTTTTCCTTGGGATTGACCACCAAATCGAAGTCTATTGGAATGAGCAATTCATCGGTCGTTATTTTGGCGGCTTGGTTCCATTTGAAGTCAAAATCCCCGATAGAGTAATCAAAGGTGGCACAAACTCAGTCAAACTTGTGATTTCGTCTGCCAAAAGCAGTACAAAGATGATTCGAACTCAGCATCTTTTGGCAAGAAAAATTTATACCGGCGTAATTCGCGAGATACTTTTATGCGGAACGCCTCATGTGTGGATTTCCGATATTGGTCTCAAAACCACTTTCAACGAAAATATGAGCATAGCGAGTATCGCTACAAAGGTCAATGTAAGTGCCGGAAACTTGAAATATCTCGCTATTAAAAAACCCGAAAATGATTCGATTGGCATAATTTCCACAAATAAAGAAGAATATACGGTAGATGTAAAAGTCAATTCTGCCGATGGAACTTTGCTATTGAATTCCGAACAAAAATCTTTCACGATTGAAAGCGAAAGAACAGCAATTGTTCCCGTCTCCTTTTCCATTCCAAATCCTAACCTTTGGAGTCCTGATAATCCATATCTATACGTTGCTGAAATTACTGTTTATAAGGGTGGAATCAAAATTGATGATTATACTCTCAACTTCGGTGTCAAAGAGCTTACTATCATAAAAGATGAGAATAAGCCACAAATTTTGCTGAACCGAAAACCGTTTAAAATTAAAGGTGTGGGCTACATTGAGGATATCTCAAATGGTGGACAAACGCTCTATTTCAAGAGCATGGTGGACGACATCGAAATGATAAAAATTTTGGGAGCGAATTTTATACGAACGAAATACTCTCCGCCACACCCGCTTTTTGTGAATTTATGCGACCGCAATGGTATTTTGCTCGGGATAGATTTGCCAATTTACGACACTCCAATTCCGCTTTTGAATATGGATGAAATCCAAATTTATACTCTAAATATTGCCAAGCAATTCATTAGCGTATATGACAATCATGCGAGTGTCTTTTCTTGGATTATTTCCGATGGTGTCCCCGAATCTGATAATGCTAACGGAACTTTCTACGATAAAATTATCGAAGTTTTCCGCAAAAATTCTAACAAATTGTTAGCTAAAATTATCCCTTTCGGATTTTCGAATGTTCATACAGAAGGATTCGATTTGATTGGTTTGCGAGACGCAAGGATGAACAACAATTTGTTCGATGCGGATGAAGAATTTGCAAAGCTCAAAAAATCTGTTCGCGGTTTGCCGGTGTTCATGAGTTATGGTTCTTTGATTCAACCTTTCAATCATAACGGATACAGCGACCCACTTTCGATTGAATCGCAGTCGTATAAAATTTTGAATACATTCAAAATCGTTAACAACAACAACGGTTCAGGTAGTTTAATTTCAAATTTCAACGACTATCTTCAGCATAATCCGATTTTAACAATTAATGGCGACGACCCCTATCTCAATACTGCCGGTTTGGTTGACAGAGAAAGAAACCAAA
This sequence comes from Candidatus Kapaibacterium sp., assembly GCA_023957315.1. Lineage (NCBI taxonomy): Bacteria > Pseudomonadati > Bacteroidota > Eximiradiia > Eximiradiales > Kapaibacteriaceae (SeqCode) > Kapaibacterium (SeqCode) > Kapaibacterium sp. (SeqCode). The sequence continues at coordinate 45,537 of JAMLHE010000019.1, read as the reverse complement.
GATTGACTTATTCTACTGTTCAGGCAATTTTCAATGATGAAAAAGACCCATTGTTGAACGCCGGAAGCCACCGAGAATCTACTCCGATTTCATTCATTGCAGTAGGGCTTGTGCTCGGAATCTTGTTGATTTTGCTCGTTAATCGCTTCCGACGCTTCCGCGAATATTTGCTCCGTTCTTTGCTTCGCCCGTATAATTTTTATTCGGATATTCGAGACCAACGCATCATCTCCTCTTTGCAAACAATTTTGCTTGGAGTTTTGATATCGCTCACAGTAGGTATATATCTGGCTTCGATATTCTATTTTTACAAAGATAGTTTCGTTTTCCAATACATCTTAATGCTCATTATCCCAAGCAAGGCACTGCAAATAGCCTTTTACAAGTTGATATGGATGCCGGAAGTTACTTTTTTGATAATATCGGTCATCAGTTTAGCGTTAGCATTTTTGACTGCACTTATAATCAAGGGATTTTCGTTGATATTTCGTGCGAGAGTCTATTTCAATGATTGCACAGTATTGTCGTTTTGGGCTGCATTGCCGGCGATATTATTATTGCCTATATCTATTATTTTGATTAGAATACTTGCGATGGCGCCATCAACAATATGGATATTCATTTTGTTGTATCTCTTTACAAGTGCATGGACAATAGCAAGGCTTTTACGCTCAACCTCAGTTTTGTTTGATGTGCCGACTCATAGGGTCTATTTTGCAGGCTTGATGTTATTCCTTTTGTCAATTGGTGTTCCACTTGTATTTTATCAAATTAATAATTCGATATTGGCTTATGCTCAGTATTTTATCCAAATATTCTTAAGTTAATTATATGAAAGCACTATACGAGACTGATTTGCAGGGATTCGACCTTGTTCGCAAAGGCAAAGTTCGCGACGTTTATGACCTCGGGGAAAATCTGCTGTTTGTAGCAACTGATAGGATTTCGGCTTTTGATGTGATTATGCGGCAAGCGATTCCACAAAAAGGTGCGATATTGAACCGTATTTCAGCCTTTTGGTTTGCTCAAACCGGGCATCTAATCAAGAACCATTTCCTAACTATGGATGTGGCTGATTACCCCGAGAAATTAGCAGTTTATCGGAAAATACTCAAAGACCGCTCGATGGTCGTCACAAAAGCGACTCCATTCGCAATTGAATGTGTTGTACGCGGATACTTAGCAGGTTCGGGATGGAAGGAATACCAATCAAATCATTCTGTCTGCGGGATTGATTTGCCCGAAGGATTAGAGCAATACGGTCAATTGCCCGAACCGATTTTCACGCCTGCCACAAAAGCCGAAACGGGGCACGACGAAAATATATCCTACGAGCAAGCAGCTGAAATTGTAGGTGAAAATGATGCCTCATTTTTAAGAGATATCTCTTTAAAAATATATAAATTTGCTCATGAATTTATGTTACAACGCGGAATAATTCTTGCCGATACAAAATTTGAATTCGGTAAAAACGCCGACGGCGAAATAATTTTGATTGATGAAGTTCTAACTCCCGATTCTTCTCGTTTTTGGTTAAAAGAATATTACACACCCGGAGTTGAACAATACAATTTCGACAAACAAATTTTACGAGATTACTTAGAGACGATAGATTGGAACAAACAAGCCCCTGCACCCGAACTCCCGGATGAAATTTTATATTTCACATTGGAAAAATACAAAAAAGCATTCGAACTCATAACCGGTGATACTTGGATATCGGAATAATTTTATGAAGCAAAAGCCTTTGTTCATAGATGACCCAAAAGTTGTAGCATTTGATTGGGTGCTCTTTATTCCCGTTTTACTTTTAATTGCCTTTGGCTTGATTTCAATTTATAGCTCAACCGCCGATGCCAATGCTTCATCTTATTTTTACAGACAATTATCGGCGGTCGGTTTGGGGCTTGTCGTCATGACTGTGATTGTTTTACTCCCCAAAAATTTTGTAAGAAATGCTGCTCCTTATATTTATGGCATCAGCGTGTTGCTTCTCGTGGTTGTACTATTGTTCGGCACTGTAATTTATGGTACTAAAGGATGGTTGCGTATAGGTAGTTTTTCATTGCAACCGGCAGAATTAGCTAAATTCGGATTGCTTCTTGGTTTGGCAAAATATATTTCCTCTAAGGGAGTAGATGTCCGAAATATCAGAGGTAGCGGTGTTTCAATATTAATAAGCATCATTCCGGCGCTTTTGATTTATCTGCAACCCGACCATGGAACCGTTACTGTAATTATAGCCATGCTCGGCGGCGTATTATATTGGGCAGGGTTTAACCCATTTATCATCTTTTTCATAGTCGTAATACCGGTCTTGATTTTACTCGCACTCAAAGGCTTTGTTTTTTATGTCGTTGGTGCTGTAGTTTTTTCAGGATTAGCATTATTGTTCAAACGAAAAATAGTGCTGACATTGATTGCAATCGGTATATTCGTATCAATTGGCTTCATTGCCCCTTTGGTATATGGTAATTTGCAAGACCACCAAAAATCAAGAATCGAGACATTCCTCAATCCGGGAAATGACCCACGCGGCACCGGTTATAATGTGATTCAATCAAAGATGGCAGTCGGCAGCGGTGGTGTGACAGGCAAGGGGTTTATGCAGGGCACTCAAACTCAGCTTAGATATATCCCAATGCAACGAACGGATTTCATTTATTCCGTGCCGACCGAAGAATTTGGCTTTTTGGGTGGTGCAACTGTATTGGTTCTGTTTAGTATTTTATTAATCAGATTAGTGACGCTTGCTTCGATGTTTGATAAATTTTCGAGCGTGGTTGCCGCAGGAACAGCTATGATGTTCTTGTATCACTGCACGATAAATATTGGGATGGTAATAGGTTTGATACCTGTTATGGGGATTCCATTGCCATTTATGAGCTACGGCGGCAGTTCGATGTTGGTAAATTTAGCTGTTATCGGGATTATACTTAACAGCTACCGAAATCACAAAATCAAGCGAAATGTCTAATATTATTATCATAAATTAATTGATTATACGTGTTATCTCAAAGATTTTAAATTACTCTTATTATAGGAAAATTTATGGGAAAAATTAATGTCGAATTTTTTGATAAATTCGCAATTATAAGTCCAAGTGGTCATTTTACTGGCGGAGAAGAAACTGATGAATTGGTTGAAGTAATTGATAAGAACGGTATAGCCGCTAATTCCAATTTGATAATCAACCTCAAAGATGTCCAATACTTAAGTTCGATTGTGATTGGTATTATTGTCAGAATGCACGTTAAGTTCAGCGAATCTCCTTACAAAATTGTATTCTGCAATCTGAACAAAACCCTAATGGATGTGTTGAACATGACCAAGGTATCTTCTTACTTGATGATTACCGAAGACATCGAAACTGCTAAAAGCAAGTTCAATTAAGCTTTTTCCATTACTAATGAAAAAAAATCAGCAACCGATAAAATAAATTATCGGTTTTTGTATTTATTATTTTAGTATTTGATGTTTTTTTTATAAATTACTTAAAGTAATTGTACATTTCATAAACAGGAGTTTATATGTCAGCATTAGAATTGAATATCCACCGCAAGAACCCTGAAGCAAACAAGATTCTTAAAGTCGTTGATGCACTAAGAGACGGAGCGGTCATACTTTATCCGACTGATACTCAGTTTACTCTCGGATGTGCATTATCCAACAAAGAAGCTATATCAAGGCTTCGGGCTATCCGTAAGCTCCCCGAATCGCAATCTCTAACTTTCTTGTGCGATTCGCTATCGAACGTTTCTGAATTTGCTAAAGTATCTGACGACGCATATAAATTAATCAAAAGACTTGTGCCTGGACCATTTACATTTATTTTGCCGGCGTCTAAATTAGTGCCAAAGTTTGCACAAAATCCCAAAAGATTAACCGCCGGAATTAGAGTGCCGGAAAATGTTCTATCACAAGCATTACTCAAATCACTCGAATCGCCTATCATCTCAATATCTGCTAAATTGCCGGATAAGGGGGCTATGACAGACCCTCACGAAATAATCGAGGCATTTTCAAAACTCGTTGATATTGCCGTTAGTTCGGATGAATACGAATTTGCGGGCGAATCAACAATTGTTGATTTGACCGGAGACACCTACGAAATAATTCGCGAAGGTGCCGGAATGCCGAAACTCAAAGATTTCTTACTGTAATTTATCTATGATGTTGAACAATTTGAGATAAAGTTGAGCAAAGATAAAATTCCTGTCACACCTGCTATCAGGTTATTGAGAAACTTCAATGTTGATTTTGAGCCTTTCGAGTACGAGTACGAAGAAAAAGGCGGCACAAAGCACACAGCCGATGAATTGAATGTAGAAGAACACTCAGTAGTCAAAACTTTGATACTTGACGCTGACGGCGAGATTATCTGCATGTTGATGCATGGCGATAAGGAAGTCTCACTAAAAGAACTGGCAAGGCTAATGGGCGTAAAAAAGGTCGAGCCATGCGACGCCAAAATCGCAATGAATGCTACCGGTTATATGTTCGGAGGAACAAGCCCCTTTGGCACAAAAAAGCATTTACCTGTCTATGCACAAGTAACCATTTTTGATTTGGAACGTATTTATATTAATGGCGGAAAACGGGGCTTAATTTTGCAATTAAGCCCCGATATTATTAAAACTATTCTCAGCCCTGAACTTGTTGATGTTGCAATTTAATTATCGGAAAAATATGAAATACATCTTTTTGTTAGTTATTCTGACTTTTTGTATCTCCCATTCGGCTGAAGCCGAGCAAAGCCCCTTAGCCGCATTTCGTGTAGATAGCTTGTGGTACGTGATTGACCATGATGGTAATCAACTATTTTCGCCTTTGAATGTCAATTATATCAATGACTATTCCGAAGGCTTTTACACAATATTTCTCAGATACGAAGGTAAATCTCGGTGGGCATTTATGACTGACGAAGGAAATATTGCTATGCCGGATTGCAATGTGATTCGGAATTTTTCCGATGGCAGAGCAATGTTGATTCATATACTCGATACTTCAAATCAACTGAGCATGTACGGGTTTATTGATAAAAACGGAAAAGAAGTGGTTCCATCAATTTATCTTGATGCACTGAATTTCAGCGAAGGTAAAGCATGGGTAATGAATCGAAATGTTCGCGGCTTCATTGATACAAGCGGAACATTTCTGATAAAATTCGATGACGAAACTTTCGGGTACTCTTTCAGCGAGGGTTATGCTGCAGTTGTGAACGAAAATTCATTATTTGGGTATATTGATTCGACAGGTAAAGTTGTAATTGATTATCAATATGATGATGCCGCTGAATTCAAGGAAGGCTTAGCTCGGGTCAATGTGCTCGGTTTGTGGGGTTTTGTTGACAAACAGGGTGTAATGCGAATTCCAACTCATTACGATTTTGCACATGATTTCAGCTATGGTCATGCTTTTATAGGTAGAGCCGTTGATAGTTATGAACAAGCTGTTTGGGGTGTAGTCAACGCTTCTAACATTATGACAGTTGACTTTCAATATGAAGATGTTCGCAATTTTTCCGAAGGTATGGGAGCTGTTAGATTAAACGGCAAATGGAGCTTCGTCAATTATATTGGTCAAAAGCTAATCGAACGTGAATTTGACTCAGCCGAAAGATTCAAAAATGGTTTAGCATGGGCAGTTGACAGCGAAACCAATGAACAAGGCTGGATTACTCCAGAAGGGAAATTCCTGATTCATATCCCCGAAGAAGCAGATACCGTGATTGATTTACGATTCAACAAAAAAGTTAAATAGTTATTTGCGTTTCTTTCCGCCTTGAGTGGGGCGCTTTTTCTGATTTACATTTTGGTCGCGGCTTTGTGTTTTGGCTCCGGGCAATGTTCTTCCTTGTGATTCTGCCAATTCTTGTGCTTCACGCATTTTCTTTTGCAACCACGAATCTTTCTTAGGTGCTTTTTTCAGCATTTCAAGAGTTGGGCGATTCTTAGCGAATTTGTTCAGGTAAACTTGTTGAGCAATACTCAATAAATTGAACATGAAATAATACAAGTTCAAACCTGCAGGGAAATACGAGAACATGAAAGTAAACATTATAGGCATAATATAAATAATGCTTTTTTGGCGTGGGTCAGTAATTGTGAGCTTTTGTTGGAAAAACATGGTTATACCCATCAACAAAGCTAATCCCGAAATATGCGATAAACCAAGTATAGGATAGCCCCAATCAATGATTTTGTCATATACCGACAAATCTGTAATCCACAAAGCAAAATGCGCTTGACGCAAATCTAATGAAGCTCGTAATAATTGCCATAATGCAAACAAAATCGGCATCTGGAGCAACATTGGTAAACATCCGCCTACGGGATTCACTCCATATTCGGAGTAAAGCTTCATTATCTCCTGCTGCTGCTTTGTGTTGTCATCCTTGTATTTTTCACGGATTCTTGTCATTTCCGGAGCCAACAATTGCATCTTTTGTGCTGACTTCATTTGCGTAATTGACAATGGATGCAGAAGCAATTTCATTATGAAAGCAAATATTATAATCGCGATACCGTAATTAGGTACAAATCTATGTATGAATTTGAAAATCGGTAACATGAAATACTCGCTTATTTGGCGGATACCATATTTCCAACCCAAATTTACCATAGCTTGGAGATTGTACTCACGTAGCGCATCGTAATCTAATGGTCCAATGAAATATTTGAAGCTTGTGCTTGAATTTTTACCATCGAAAGGTACTCTGAGCGAGACTGTATAACGCTCAACTACACCTTCGTCTTTAATTCTGTTCATCCTACCGCTCAAATCCGCAGTACCATCAAAACTTTGCCAAGGTTCGGGAACAATTGCGATTCCAAAATATTTAGTCTTCAATCCAATAAAATCAACTATTCCGGTTTCTTTTGATTCTGCCACTTCATTTTCAGTATCTGCATTGACTTCGGCAACATCTCCATTCATTTGAGCAAAAGCATATGCTTCAGTTGACTCATCAACCGAGTTATACTCTTGATATCTGATGCCGTCTTCCCATACGAGGTTGTAACCTCTGTTGGGTGGAATTATATCGTCCATACCGAGCATTTCAATGTCTTGCTCGATTATATATTTATCACCATAAAATTTATATGTTCTGATAATTTTTTTTGTGCTCGAAATAGCCAATTCGAAGCTAAATTCAACAGAATCGCTACCTGTTACCTTCAGATTGTGGTTTCCGGCATTATTAGCGGTAAAATACAAATCTCGGGAGTCAATTCTAATCCCTTCGAAAGTCACGAATGTCATAAACAGTTCGCCGCGTTCATTCCAAATTAGTTGAGTTGGTACGCCGTCCCATTTTTTGAAATCTTTCAACTTCCAATTTCTGATAGCGCCACCCTTGCTTGATATTTGAGCAACCAACAAATCATTTTCGATAGTTATAAACTGCTCTGTACCTTCGGAAAATGATGCAAAAGCATTGCCGTATTTCTTAACGGATGCAAGTGAATCATCAAGAGGGATTTGTTCAAGAGTATCGAGCTTTGCGATTGGAGGTAGAGCGTCATCTACAATATTTTGCTCAACATGAGTGGTATCAGCTTTGGGTTTTTTGGGGACTTCTTCATAATTTGCTTGTTGCCATAATGTCCATCCAACAACAACAATAAACATCATTACAAAGCCTAATATCGTATTCCTATCCATGATTTCTTTGATTTGAATTTACAACAGAATGATTATGATTACATCTTTCGGGTACAGGGTCAAAACCACCCCGATGCAATGGGTGGCATTTAGAAATGCGTTTGATTGATAGCCAGCTACCGCGTAGTATGCCCCAAGTTTCGACCGATTCAATGGTGTATTGTGAGCAAGTTGGGTAGAATCTGCACGAAGGGGGCAACATTGGCGATATAAATTTTTTGTAAAATTTTATCGGCAATATGATGATATATTTTAAATACTCGCCCAATTAAGTTCCCTTCGGTACATTTTGTATAATTTTATTCAGTAGTTGATGAACTCTTGGTTCAAGGTCTTTAAGTCTAATCATCGAACTCGAATCAGCTTTTTGTCGCCAACTAATCGTCAAATATTTCAGTCCTGTGTGACTATGATTCGAGAAAAAGCTTCTGACACTGACTCGTAATAGTCTTTTGACTCTATTTCGCACCACAGCCTTCTTGCAGATTTTTTTTGAGACGCTCACCCCAACATAACAGTATTCGTTGCTGTCGTCCTCGCGAATTTTGAAATCTTCAAACTTAGATAGACTGTAGATTACAACTGCCATTATATCACGTTCAACAAACTTTTTGCCCTTGCCGAAAACTCTATTAAAGGCATTGAAGCCTTTGAGTGGCTTAATTTTGTAGTCGGACATTTTGGCAAACCGAAATTGTAATCAAAAAATAAGGCTCTACTCAAAATCGCAGCCATTAAGCTACAGCTTTAAGAAAAGCCCACTAAAGTCTGTCGGCTTAATGCTATTCATCGCTGACGGTAAGTCTCAAACGTCCTTTTGCACGACGGCGAGCCAATACCTTTCTGCCATTCTTAGTTGCCATACGCGCTCTGAAGCCGTGCTTATTGGCACGTTTACGTCTGCTCGGTTGATAAGTTCTTTTCATCTTAATACCTGGATAAAATAAAAAATTTTTTCGTTTACAAATTTAGAACTACAAAGATAACAAATATTTCAGAAACCAACACTAAGAATTTGAAATGTTTAGAAAATTCATCGTTTTATGACGATTATCTTTGATTATTACAGTATTTTTTTATATTTTGGAAGTCTGAATTAATAACATCTTTTTCATTTTGTGGGAGATTTAGCATGAAAAAAGTAATTTGCACTTTGACTCTATTGGTAGTTATGACTTCTTTTTCGATGGCTCAACGTTACGGTGACGACGGATATAGCTTAATTCGTAATGACCCGATGGGTGCAGGGCTGTATTTGGGGTACAAATTTGGCGTCAACGCTGCCAAAGTACCAAACGGCATAGAAAACGGTATGGGTTTGGCAAAAATGCTGGACATCGGTGCCGAAGCTTATCTTCCCTTCGACCCGACTTCACGGATGGGAATGTTGTTCCAATTAGCTTACGCCAACTACCCCTATGAAACATCTGATGTTGCCGGGGGCGACCCGCGAGAAAACAATTTTACTTATATCGACCTCGGGGCGAATTTTTTTATGAATGGTTTTACCGTTGGATTTATAGCCGGTTTTCCTGCCGGTGGAACACTTGAAGTCGGTGACCAATCTTATGATATTAATACTGATGGTTTGTCAACTATGTTCTCACTTGCGCTTGGCGGACATTTTAACCTTTTAAAAACTGACATGGGACGTATGGTTCTAAAAATTCAGGCTACTTATGCTATTACAGGGCAATTAGCTTCAGGTTATAATGCTGACAACCGAAGTTTCAACTACCATCCTGCATCGTTGATGTTTGGTTTGGGCTGGATATTTGATTTAGAAGGCAAAAGAGGTCCAAGATAAATGAAGAGAGCTTAATTTGGAAAATTTATTCGAAGGTGCACTTAAATTTAGGAGCGAAGACTTTGAATCTCATCGTTCATTGTTCGAGTCCTTAGGGAAACTGCAAAAACCGCACACCTTGTTCATAGGATGTTCGGATTCGCGTTTAGTGCCAAATATGATTACGAAGTCGCAGCCCGGTGAACTCTTCATCGTGCGGAATATTGCCAACATCGTACCGATGTACAGGCAATCTGAAGAGTATTTAGCTACTACATCGGCTATTGAATTTGCTATTCAAGCATTGGAAATCAAAAAAATTGTAGTTTGCGGGCATTCCAATTGTGGTGGGTGCGCTGCACTTTATTATCCTGCCGAAAAATTAGCTAAAACACCGCATACTGCTAAATGGCTCGAACTTGCTCATCCGGTCAAAACCGAGGTCTTGGCTTTGCTGGGAGAAAGCGTTGATGAATCAGCTCGCGAATGGATGACCGAGCAGCTCAATATAGTGCTTCAACTCAAGCACTTAATGACATACCCATTTGTCGAATCGGGTGTCAAATCAGGCGAAATCACAATACACGGATGGCATTATATCATCCAAACAGGCGAGGTTTTTAATTATAACTTCGACCAGAAAGTTTTCGAACTCATTGCTTGAGTAATCTTCTAAGTTTTCACTGCGTATAAATATTACTATGTTTTTGATGTTTTAATATAATTGAGGTGAATAATGGATACTCCGAACTCTATTGCTGAAACTACATTTTTATTCAGACGTGGAATAATCAAGAAGATGAATACCGACATGCGTTTTGTGGGTATGTTTTACATTATTTATGGCGCCATCATGTGTTTAGGCATTATAACTGCTCTAATTGGTGTGCCATATATAATAATGGGAATTAGACTAAGGGAATCTGCTGATAGTTTTGCCCGATACAATGAGTTAGGCGATGACATGGATTTGAATATGGCTTTAGAAAAGCAACAAAGGTTTTATTTCATCAATAAAATAATAATGATTGTTGCCCTTGCTTTCTTTGCGCTGTATATAATATTGATTATCGTTTTTCTCAGCTTTATGGATTTCTCCAGCCTTTTGGCATAAAAAACGAATTTATAAATACGAAAAAGGCTGACTCGATTAATCAAGTCAGCCTTTTGTATGTTTAAGTAAGTATAATTATTTCAAAATCATCAATGGCATACGAGTTACGTTGCCGTTAATTTTTCCAATCACATAATAAACACCTGAAGCAACTTCATCGCCTTCGAATGAAGTATGGAATTCACCTTCATTCACGAAGCCTTGGAATAATTGCTTAACAATCTTACCTTGCGAATCTATCACCATCAAATCAAGCCAACCTGCTTTGCCAACGTTATAAGTCAAGCGAGTGTTTCCTTCTACCGGATTCGGCGATGCTTTGATGGATAGTGCAGAATTGCCCGAAGCGCCCGGCTCGACTGATGATGCATCAAATCCTACGCCCCTAAATGGGATGGTTGCTACACCGTCAACAGGGTCGTTAGATACTATTTTCAAACTCACGCTATAGCTCTTTTCGCTTTTAGGTGAAAATCGGATTTTCATTTCATGTACATTGCCCGGTTCCAATGTAGGAACCTTTTCTGTACCATCAACAAATTTGAATTGAGCTAAGTTTTCGGGGTCACCTTCCCATTTAGTCTGGAAAATATTCAAATTGTTATGACCTGAATTTGTGATGTACAATGATTCATCTGCATCAGAATCTATTGCAACGGGACCGAAATCGAATTCGTTCGTTGAAAATGTAATACCGGAAGTTGCATCTCTTGGGGCGCCCTTTGCTTTGACAATGATAGTTGCCTTTCCTTGGTTATTCAAACCATTTGAAGTGACTTCTATTCTACCTTCGTAAGACCCACCTAACTCTTCTGACGGTGTGAATCTGACCTTTATATAATGAGTAGTGCCGGCTTGCACTGTTATCGGCACTTTTACTGTTTCCGTCCAGGTAAAGTGTCCGTCACCGTCATCCTCTATTTTAAGGGTTTCTATTACCAAAGCGATATTACCGGTATTTGTAATCGCAATATTTCTCGAAAGTGAAGAGCCGAATGGAATTGTGCCATAGTCAACGGGTAAGTCGGAAACTTGAATTTTCGGACCATGAAAGACTTGGTCGCCACCTTCGCCGTATAGGTCTATAGTAATATTGCCATTGATAGCGTTAGAAAATATATCAAGACTTTCACTATAGGCGCGTGGTTCAGTTGGCGAGAACTTTAAATTAATATAGTGCACATCAAAAGGTTCTAATACAACTTGCCCGGCACCTTCTGTTATAAAAAATGCATCAGGGTCAACAAAATTCGCTATTTCAGATTTGGTAATTGTTAGGTTTTTGCGTCCGTAATTCTGGACTGCCGCTGCCAAAAAACCATGTTGATTTGGTTCGATTTTGCCGAAATCATAGGTTGCGTTTTCTGCCACAATTTTTTGCTCAGGATGTGGTTGGTCTTTTACGCACCAATAGATTGCGTTTATCAAGGCAACGTTGAAGTGCCATGTGTGCCATGTATTGGCAATATCAAAGTTGACCGACCAAAGGGCACAACGTGCTTTTCCATTTTCTACTCTTACACCTGTGAACACGGAGTCAGTTACTTCATTGCCCGCTGCTTCGACGACTCTGTCAAATTGTATCGCCTTTGAACCTTCTTTAATATTAAAAACGTCAACACTTGGGTACAATCTCATTGGTTCTTTGAAACCACCATTGTTATGATTATAGCTCATATTACAAACTTTATCATATCCTGCTGACACCGGGTCGCCTTCGTAGCCATTAATTTTAAATCCATAATACGTGCCGCCTTGAAGTAATTGTAGTCTTCCGAGCCAGTCAATCCCCATATAATCTTCTAAGAATTTGCGTGATTGAATATCACCACCGGATTTGAATGCTTCATAAAGCACAGCATTACCGATGATGAGAACACCCTTCTCAGCGTCGAGCATTTGTTTGATTTTGGTCAATACCTTGATTCCGTCAACCGATGCATCAAGCCCTTTATGTACTCCCATCGGGAAAACTGCAACATCGTATTCTGTGATGTCTTTCTCTGCAAAAGTCGATGCACCGAAGGGACGCTTAATAATATACTTACGCAACCCGACATCTTCGGTCAACTTATCCCAATAGCAAAGGTCAAATAGATTTGTAATCTCAACATCTCCTGCCATTTGGTCTTCGAAATTGGTGAAAACAATGTAGTACTTTTCGTCAGCTGATTGTGAATAGCCGACAGAGACAGAAAAAATCAGCGACAAAAAAACGAAAATTCTAAAAAAACGTGTCATTTTAGATAACTCCTTAAATTAGTTATAGTAAATTTCATATTTATAAAACAGCCGAAAGTTCAACACTTCCGGCTGTAAAAATAAGCAAAAAAGAACAAATATTACTTAACTACAACAACGGGCATTTGTGTTGTAACGCCGTTGATTTCAGCCATAATATAATATGTTCCGGAAGTTAAGTTACCTGCATTAATCTCAGCATTGAAAGTGCCGGGTGCGAGGCTTTCTTTTACTATTTGTTGGATTGTTCTGCCGCTTGCATCAATCATTTTGACATTGATGAATTGAGCTGCAGTACCGTTGATTGTATAGTTAAATGTTGAAATTGTATTTACTGGATTTGGTCCTACACTCATCGAGAAAAGCCCGTCAACTGACACGACTTCGTCAACCGAAGCAGGGTCAACACCAATACCTTCCATAGTAATTGTTGCATTTGGATTATTCGGGTCATTTGATTGAATTACCAAATTCGCTGAGTAATTTGTAGTAGTCTCAACATTGTCGGGAGAAAATTTAACTTCGATTGTGCGTGTTCCGCCTTCACCTAAAGATGCTAAACTGCCACCTTCGGTAATAGTGAAAGTTCCTTCCGCGTTGTCTTGCAATTCAATTTTTGTGAAGGTCAATGGTGCATTACCAACATTTCTTAGTATAAATGATTGCACTTCGTATTCACCTTTGTGTACAGTACCAAAATCAAGCTCTTGTGTACTCAAAGTCATAGCAGGAGCAGTAGTTTGTGGTTCTGCAAATAACCAATCCATGATTTCGCTTGCAAGTTTGGATTTAACTTGGTCATCTGCAGCTTCGAAGTTGAAACTGAGATAAACAATACGCGAGTTGCCCACTTGAGACTTAACACCGGCAATTCCGGCAGGAGAGGTGTAATTTAAGAATGCTGTAGCCGCACCGCTTGCTGTTAAATTTTCTGCAAAAAATAATCTTTTATTTGCAGCAGTTCCGGCATTTTTGTTAATCGAGAAAGTCATACCATTGCCGATTGGGTCGCCACTTACACCTTGGATGTCAGCATAGAAATAACCAGTGATTTGACCTTGTTGGTTTGTTTGAACTAATTGTAGAGGACTTGTAGCAGAGCCAATACCAAGTGTATTGCCAAAAAATGCTTTTGCATCTGCAGAACCATCAGTTGTATTAAAAGTAATATGCATATCAAGTTCAGATGAAAGTAAGATTTTCTTCCCTGCATTTACAGCATCTTTCAAATAGTTACGAATCAATGTTGCTTCTGCCCAATTAGTAGAGAAAAGACCACGAGTATTATAAGAAGAAGAAATATAAATAAAATCAAAATTTCCGGCTTGGTATGCATTCAAAGCTGCTTCAACTTTGCTTCTTGGCAATGGCATATAAACCATATTCATTCCATAATCTAAATTCATTGCTAATGCTGATTTGAATAATTCTGCATTTGGATTCAATCCAAACACAAGATGCTTAGTATTATCAGTTAAAACATTGAATTGGGTATTTGTAGAAGCTACTTCTATGTTGTTCTTAGAAACAGGTGTTGCTTTAACAGTAAATGTAGCAAAATTTGGTCTGCCGTCAGGAGCATTAAGATTTAAAATTACCTCAGTTTCTCCCTTTGCCGGAAGAATAACCTTTGTCTTGCTTAAAGTTGGAGCCCAATTGCTTGGGTAATTTGATTCAGCTGCATCTATAGAAAGGTCAACTTCAAGTTCAAAATCTTGTGGATTGCTTACAACAATATTGTGTGAAAAATCCTGACCTAAAGTCATCATTGTGTATTCAAGATCTGTTTCAAGTTTTGCAAAAGCAGGCATTTTTTTACCGACTTCGATTGCATTTACGATTGAACCGTCAGTCAAAGATTGACCACTTACAACAAACGCTTGAACTAAACCAACAACATATAAATCTTGTGGTTTCCAATCAGCAGCTTTTTTCATAGAGAAAGTTTGAGTGTATTCTTCCCCCGCTTTGACACCTTTTTGAAATTTTTGTGTGTCACCATAAGCACCGCCAAAAGCATTACGAACGACAGACATGTGTTCGTAGCCAACTATAACGGAAGGTTGTTTGTAGTATGGATTGTCTTCAAATCCCGGACGGTTAGATAAATAATTTTGTTGATTCCACTGATTGTTGTTAGGACCGGAGACCTTATCTTCCATTACATATACATTGAAAGCAAATTGACGTGGGTCATTAGTTAAAACTTCAGCTCTAATAGTTGCCGTAATCATTTCTGTAGTTGCATTGTAAGAGTAATCTAATTCTAACTTGAATATTGGAGGAGCGTTAAGTCTTGCTATTGCAGCGCCTCTCCAATCACCACGATTTAAAGCCATTCCGCCGTTATAAACTGTACGGTCAACGATACCTTGCGGGTAACCGGTGATTCCGAAAGATTGAGCTATTGTCTGTTGTTCAGGTATTTGCATTGCATCACCATTGTGCCATTTAACACCGATGACTTGGTCAGGGAATTCTTTCAAAACTTCGGAAACTCTGTATGAACCATCCGGACACCAACCGCACCAAGCGCCTGTATGTTGTTCGATTAGGACTCTTTTTTGTGCCTCGAGAGGTGACGTAGCCGCAAACAATACGACAAAACTGAGAATTGTTAGCATTCTCAATACTTTTGTAAAACTTGTACTCATAATATCTCCTATAAATTTATTTTAATATAACACTTTATTGTGTACTTTTTGTATTCACCATTACTATAACAATTTCAAATAATAAAAAGTTACAAAAACCTTGAAGAAAATCTTAAATAATTAACAATTCTTTAAAACTTCCATTCCTAATTTATAAAATTAAAAAAAAAATCATTATCAACAAAACAAATTCCCAAAAAAACATCAACTATTTTGAAATATTTCTTATATAGACTTCTCCTACTTATAAAACTAACACTTAAGTTCGGAAAAAGTTTCAATTAGTTACTCATTTTTTCTCTCAAATTATTTATCTTGCAAGTTAGAAAAAATTTGCGTATTTTTGTAATTCTATGGCGGCTGTAGCTCAGCAGGTAGAGTGCCAGATTGTGGCTCTGGTTGTCGCGGGTTCGAGCCCCGTCAGTCGCCCTTCACACTGCTTTATGTATTCCTATGTCGGATGCCACTGTAGGTATATTACATAGCGAATCCCTATTTCAAACCCCCAACAGCTTAAATCTTCTCGTTTGAATATACTAAAATATCGAATATACTGAAACGACTTTTGATAAGTTAATTTTCAATTATTGATAATTTTATTCTTATCGGGCAATATGGTAAACTTATGAGACAAAGGATATTCAATGTTTTGGGCTTTTTGGGAATTATAATCATAGCATTTATTGCGTTCAAAGCCATGACCACGAAAAAGCCTAAGACACCTGATGTCAAAGCTTTTTCGACCACAAAATACGCCACAGCTATCAAAGCCGAATACGCTGACCACACACCGGTACTCGAAGCATACGGCAGACTTCGCTCGATGAATTCGATTGAAGTTTTCTCGGAAGTTGGCGGCAAAATGACACTCGCATCTTCAAGATTCAAAGTGGGCAACTCATTTCCGAAGGGAACTGTTATGCTCGAAATCGAATCTGACGAAGCCGAAATAAATCTTCTTTCGTTGCGTAGCGAATTCCTGAATTTGCTTGCCGGCATTATGGCGGATATCAAATCAGATTACCCGAACGAGTACGGCAAATGGTCAGGATATCTCGAGCGATACGACCTGAAAAAAAACATCGAGGAACTGCCGCAATACTCAAGCTCCAAAGAAAAATATTTCTTGGCTTCGCGAAAAGTTTTCCAATCATTTTATAATGTCAAAAATGCTGAATTGCGTATGGAAAAGCATATCTTGCGCGCTCCATTTGATGGCATCGTAACCGAAAGCATGGTAGAAGCCGGTTCATTGGTAAGAATCGGGCAAAAACTCGGCAAATTATCCGGCACAGGGCAATTTGAACTTGAACTTACATTTACGTCGGATAATGCAAAATTGCTAATTGATGGTTCTATCGTCGAAATCAGTTCCCCTGATAATGATATGAAGTGGCAGGGCAAAATTGCCCGAATAGCCCGAAACATTGACCCGGGAACTCAATCGGTAAAGGTATTTGTTTATCTTTCGGGACAGGGTTTGAAAGAGGGAATGTATCTGAAAGCCAATACACAAGGCATAAAAATTGCCGAAAGCATCGAAATCCCTCGTGCCGCTCTGATAAACAACCGCTTTGTTTATGTAGCTGATGAGGGCAAATTAGCAAAAATTGAAGTTGAGGTAATCCAAATTGGTGACGATATAGTTTATATCAAAGGTGTCAATCCCGATACTATCATCATAACCGAACCGCTTGCAAATGCTGAAATTGGGATGAGCATCGAACCATTATTCAACAATGGCACAAAAGGTGACCAATGAGAGGGTTGCTAACGTGGTTTATTAAATATCCGGCTTGGGCAAATGTAATCAAAATTCTGATTATGATTTTTGGGCTTTTGGCTTTGCTCAATATGAAAACATCCTTCTTTACCGAACTCGATTCGAACATGATTTCGATTACGGTTGTCTATCCGGGTGCCTCTCCGGAGGAAATCGAGCAAGGCGTTGTCCAGAAAATCGAAGACAATCTGAAGGGGATTCAAGGAATTGACAGATACACATCTACTTCACAGGAAAATTTCGCAAGCATAATGGTCGAAGTATTTCGCAGTTATGACATGGGCGAAGTGCTGATGGATGTCAAAAATGCAGTTGAGCGAATAAATTCATTTCCGCAAGGAATCGAACCGCCCGTAGTTGCCAAAACTCCGGCTTCGGAATTTGCTATAAGTTTCGGTATTACCGGACCCGATGATTTGAACTCACTCAAAGCTACTGCGAAAATGATTGAATACGATTTGAGGTCAATCTCGGGAATTTCGCAAATTGCAATTAGCGGCTACCCTGAAGAGGAAATTGTAGCATATGTCCGAGATAATGATTTGCGAGCATTCGGCATCACAATTGACGATGTGACGCGAGCTTTGAGAATGTCCAATGTAGAACTCACTGCCGGTACAATCAAAACAGAAAACGAAGAAATCATCATCAGGCTCAACCAAAAGCATTATTTTGCAGTAAGTTTGACCGATATTCCTGTGCTTGCAATGCCTGACGGCAGAGTGGTGAGGCTTCGTGATATAGCCGAAATAAAGAACACTTGGGAAGATAACCCCCAGCGAACATACATTAATGGCAAAAGAGCTGTCGTATTTACAATCAACAAAATTGTTGGCGAAAATATATTAGAAATCACGGAAAATGTCAAGCTCTATGTCGAAGAATTCGATGCTAAAAATCCGAATTTCCAAGCAATGATTTTAAATGATTTCACCGAATCTCTCCGCAAAAGAATTGACACTCTGATGAGAAATGGTACACAAGGTGCCATGTTGGTTTTGCTCGCACTTGCATTATTTTTGAATTTCAGATTAGCATTTTGGGTCTCGCTTGCGATTCCATTGTCATTTTTGGGAATGTTTTTGGTAGGATTTCTATTCGGGATGACAATCAATGCGATATCATTATTTGGTTGCATTGTAGTCGTTGGGATTCTGGTAGATGATGGGATTGTAATTGCCGAGCAGATTTATCAATATTACGAACAAGGCAAAAAGCCCTTTGCGGCTGCTATCGAAGGCACACTCGCAGTATTGCCGTCTATAGTTTTTGCTGTACTAACGACAGTCGTGATGTTCATGCCATTTTTGTTTTTGGATGGTCGTTCGGGTGCAGCAATGCGAGATATGGGATTTGTGGTGATTTTTGCTCTGATATTTTCCCTAATCGAAGCTGCTATTATATTGCCTTCACATTTGGCGCACTCAAAAGCATTGCACAGTGCAAAATCTGCAAATAAAATCAGACTATTCCTTGATAATTTATTGGCATATCCGCGTGATGTTTTTTATCGGAAGTCATTAGATTTTTTTCTCCGTTTCAGACTTATTGCTATCGGAATCCTGATATTAATCACAGTTGTGACTTTCGGCGGCATATCGGGCGGTCATATCAAATTTACCTTCTTTCCATACATTGATACCGACGCTTTCGATATAACTTTGGCACTGCCTTCCGGCACACGAGATAATCTGACAGAAGAGGTCATGAACAGAATAGAAAAAGCCGCTTGGGAGGTTAATGATGAGTTTAAATCCGAACGCGAAGACGGCAAAAATGTCATTAAATATGTAATCAAAAAAGTTGCAGCAGGTGCAAGTTTTTCAGGTGGAATGGGACTTGCTTTTTCTTCAGTAGCCACAGGAAGTGACGGCGTAATCCAGATTGTGCTGATGAATGGCGAAGAACGGAATATCGAAAGTTTCAAAATAGCAAATGCTATCCGCGATAAAGTGGGACCTGTTTACGAGGCTGATAAATTGCTTTTCGCTGGTGGCTCAATATTCGGCAAGCCAATTTCATTTTCGCTCGTTTCACCCAATCTCGAATATATCGAAAAAGCTAAAGAAGAGCTCAAAGCAGCCATGCAAAATATGTCCGAAATTGATGACGTTTCCGATAATGACCCGCAAGGACTTCGTGAGGTAAGAGTAACGCTTAAGGAAAAGGCATTTCTACTTGGCTTGACAAATGCCGACATTGCTCGCAGGATTCGACAAGGCTTTTTTGGCGATGAAGTGCAAAGATTGCAACGTGGCGATGACGAAATCAAAGTCTGGGTGAGGTATTCCGAATCAGACAGGTCGAATCTGGGGAAATTTGAAAATATCAGAATTCGATTACCAAACGGCAACGAATACCCGTTAGGCGAATTGATAGATTATGAGATTGTTCGCGGCAAGACTGTGATTAATCATATTGACGGAAAGCGAGAAGTAACGGTTAGTGCAGATATTGTGGACCAAAATGCTGAAGTTCCGCCAATTTTGGAGCGAATCACAAAAGAAGTCTTAGAGCCAATTTTCGAGAAATATCCCGGCGTCACAACCGTAGAATCCGGGCAGCGCCGCGAAGTACTCAAAATGGCAAACACCGGCAGAACAGGGCTGTCGATAGCATTTGTTATCATGTATTTCCTCGTTGTGCTTAGTTTCCGTTCATTTACTCAAGCCGCTGTAGTTTTTGCATTATTACCCTTTGGTCTTATTGGAGCATTTTGGGGACACTTTGCTCAATCTACTCCTGTGAATATTATGTCTGTATATGGATTGATTGCCTTAGTCGGCATTTTGGTCAATAACTCTATTGTTTACACAAACACTTACAACGGCTTCCTCAAAAACGGAATGAGTGTCCACGATGCACTATTATCTGCCGGAGTCAATAGATTCCGCCCGATTTTACTCACGACAACGACGACTGTTTTGGGCTTATTTCCATTACTCGCAGAACGGAGTTTACAGGCTAAATTTCTCATACCAATGGCTATTTCAGTTGCATACGGCTTACTCGTCGGTTCTGTCTTTGTTTTGATTTATCTGCCTGTGTTCTTGAGCCTCTTGAACGATGCTCGCAGAATAGTCCGCCGAATTGTAACAGGCAATAAAGTTAGCCCCGAAGAAGTCGAACCCTCTATTATCGAGGAAAAGAAAATCAAATTGTACATGAACTAAAGAATATGTTGACATGAAAAGAATCATTTTTGCTATAATATTATTGCTCCCTATCATAGTTCATTCGCAGCAAATTTTCACGCTCGAAGATTTGGTTCGTGAATCACTTTTGAACAATTATTCGATAAAAATCGGGAAAGTGAGCGAACAAATTGCCGAGAAAAACGTAAATATCGGCAATGCCGGAATGCTGCCACGGATTGATATTACTCGTTCATTTCAATATTCAATGACTGACCTCGAGATACAATTGGCAACAGGACAGCGAATCGGAAGCGTGGATAACATCACTAAAACCAATAACGCCGGACTTCAAGTCGGATTGACCTTGTTTGACGGGCTTGCCATGTTTGCAAATTTTGATAAGCTGAAAGATTTACGCGAAAGAAGCAAAATCGAACTAAAGATAATGATTGAAACTATGACTCGCGAGCTTGCTTTGAATTACTTCAATGCTTTGAAGCAAGAATCAAATATGAAGATTTTGTCCTCAAGTCTTGAATTGCACGATAAGCGAATTGAAAGAATCAGGAATCGGATGGAATTCGGTGCGGCACTGAATTTGGAATTGCTGCGCGTACAAGTCGATAAAAACACGGACAGTTCTTCATTTATGCAATCCGAATTGGCATTTACTAATTTCTTGCGTGCCTTGAATTATCTAAGCGGAGCAAATATAATCCGCCAAATCCAACCGGATAGTGTCATAAATTTTGCAAATTTGCAAAATATTGATGCACTGCGAGAATCAATGTATGAAAATAATGCTACGCTAATGCGCGCCGTGATTAACAAAGAGATTTCCGAAAAGGACAGAAAGCTCGTTTTGGCGCAGTTCTATCCGCGCATTACTGCAACAGCCGGCTATAACTATTCTCGTTCGGAAGCTGATGCGGGGTTTTTCCTTGTCAACCAATCCGAAGGTTTGGCAGGTGGAATTAATCTGCAATGGAATGTGATGGATGGCTCGAGACATATTATAAATGCACAAAATTCGAAGTTGATGATTGAAATTCAAGAAATCAATATCGAAATGGTCAGAGCAAATTTGGACATGCTACTCCATAACATGTACGAAAATTATTCGCGGCGTTTGGCTATTTATGAACTCGAACAATCGAATATCGCTATTGCCCAAAGCAATTTCGACCGCACGAGTGAGGAATATGATTTGGGACGAGCGACTTACATTGAGTTCCGCGAAGCACAACTTAATCTTATGCGAAGTCAAGAGCGAATCAACAATGCCAAATACGATGCAAAATTTGCCGAAATTGAATTGCAAATCCTAACTGGCACATTTCAAATAGCCGAATAATAAGATGGCGAATTTTTTAAGCCATAGTATAATATTCATCATTCAATTTATATTTTTATAGCTTTTTTTTATACTTTAACAACATTTAAAAAAACTTTTCCACAACGATAGTTTAGAATCAGTCTTACTAACTCAATTTCCGTAGGATAAACCAAAAATCCTTTGGCATTCATTTTGTTACTTCAGAATTGAAATTTAAAAAAAGTGAGTGCTATGATATTACGATTTCACATGTTCAAAAACAGATTGCCCCTTATGAATTCGGCATTAGATGCGTATTCGGAGCGGCAAAAAGTTCATTCGAAGAACATTGCCAATGTGAATTCACCTCATTATCGTCCGCAACAGGTCAAATTTGAGGAGTTTTTTCATGAGCAACAAATCGCATTAGGTGGCAGCGAAACGCAATCTCGACATATTCCATTGGGCGCGTCGAGTGGCGAATTTGCTACAGCTGAACGAGAGAATGCTCCTGTCCCTTCATCGGAAGTCTATTTTTCCGGCGAAACACATGTGAATATTGATAAAGAAATGTCAGAAATGGCTCAAAACCAAATCAAATTCAGATTTGCATCTCAAATGATAAGCAAATATTTCAGGGGTTTAACTCAAGTGATTTCCGGTAATATCAGCAATCAGTAATTTTACTGTTTGAATTTTTTGGGCAAATGCTTAATTTTGTTTAGGGGAAAAAAATGGCAAGTAATATATTTACTTCTTTCGATACAAGTGGTCAAGGGATGACAGTCCAACGAATGAGACTGTCAGCAGTGGCTAATAACATAGCAAATGCAAATACAACCAAAGGTCCCGACGGCAAACCCTACCAAAGGGAAGTCGTGGTGGTCAGAGCTGTAGCCGATAGCCCCTTCGAGAGAGAATTGGAAGCTCAAATTCAGATTGTGAAAACCAATGATGAGCATGGACCAAATATCAAAGACACTCTTGCTCCCGATGAACCAAAGGTTTTGCAGGCAAAAACTGTCAAGGACAACACACCTCCCCGACTTGTATATGACCCGCATCATCCTGAAGCCGATGAGCAGGGATATGTCCATATGCCAAATATCAATATTGTGACTGAAATGGTAGAGATGATTACTGCTCAAAGAGCCTTTGATGCTAACACCCAGGTAGTGGATGCCGCAAAAAATGTGGCACGATATTCACTTGAAATTTGATGGAAATAGGACAGACAAATGAAAATACCCGTACTAAATTCATACAATACATACACGAACAATAACGCAGACAATGGTCTTGGCATAGCGCATAATAAGACCAATGGTGTTAACGGTTCATCAATGCAATCATCTGTTGATAAAGTCAAAGATGAGATTGTATTATCGAATGAAAGTTTGCTCGGGAACAAAATCAATCCCGAAAAAATTATCACAAAACAAGAAAGAAAATTCTTTATAAAAATGTTTCCCGAAAGTTCTGCAGTTATAGAAAATCATGTTCTGTTCAACAGAAACGGGAAAGTCACTAATCCGCAAATCAGCAAGGGCATGATTGTGGACGGGAAAGTTTAGATTTTAGAGAACAAGGGACGTTCATAAATTGAAGGATTCACAATGATTATAAACGAAATCAAAAAAGATGGCGAATTTTTGCCATTGACGTGGCAGAAAGAATCTGCACAGCCAACTCCTGCATCCGGCACCAAATTCAGTGATACCCTGAAAGAGATGATTACAGACGTAAATCATCTGCAGAAAGAATCAGGCGATATGACGGAAAGATTAATCAAAGGCGAACCGGTTGAAATTCACGACGTTATGATTGCCTCTCAAAAAGCAAGAACTGCTTTCCAATTGTTGCTCGAACTTCGCAACAAAGGGCTGGATTTGTATCGTGAAGTTAACCGTATGCAAGTTTAATTAATCCTGAGAAATCATAATGGCTGATGCAAATTTCTTTCAACAAATGAAAAGTTTCTTCTCTGACCTTGTCTTATGGCAAAAAGTGATGATTATAGCATCGCCGATTGTTATTATTGGGGCATTAGTTTTAATTATTGCAGCCGGCTCCGACAAAGAATACAGCGTGCTATACACAAGTTTGGAGCAACAAGACGCTTCAAAAATTATCGAAAGTCTAAAAACGCAACAAATAAAATATAAAATCGCCGACGGCGGTTCAACAATATTAGTAGAAAAGGACAAGATGCTGGAAGCCAGAATTAATCTGGCAGGCGAAGGATTGCCCGAATCCGGCATCGTTGGTTATGAATTATTCGACAAAACAAATCTCGGCATGTCCGAATTTGTTCAGAAATTGAATTATCGCCGAGCTTTAGAAGGCGAGCTTTCAAAAACGATTTCGTCAATTGATGAAGTCCAAAAAGCAAGAGTGCATTTAGTTATTCCCGAAAAAGCCCTATTTCAAAAAGACCAAAAAAAACCTACTGCTTCGGTCACTTTAAGATTGAAATCGGGAAAAAACCTCAATCAACGTACAGTTACCGGCATCCAAACTATGGTTTCGAGTAGTATCGAAGGTATGAACTCTGACGATGTTACTGTTGTTGACCAAAAAGGGAAATTGATTTCCGAGCCACCACACGATTTGACAAGTGTTGCAGGATTGACTTCACAACAGTTGGAGCAACAACGCAAAGTGGAGGAACATTTGACGGCGAAAGTTCAAAGTATGTTGGATATGGCTATAGGAGTTGATAATTCTAATGTCCGAGTGACGGCAGAGCTTGACTTTACTCAAATTGAACAAACAAAAACAGATTACGACCCCGATAGACAAGTTATCCGAAGCGAACAAACTATCGCCGGAACAAACAAATCATCGGATTCGTTGAGCTATCCTGCGGTCAATATGGACCAGGAAAATTCAAACATTATCTCCAATTATGAAATTGCCCAAACCGTCGAACATATTATTCATAGCACAGGTGGAGTCAAAAGATTGTCAGTTGCGGCTATGATTAACGGAACTTACACTATAGCAGATTCGAGCGGCACAAGATATTATGCCTACATCCCCCGAAGCGATGAAGAAATTAACAAAATGACAGAAATCATCAAAAATGCTATCGGATTTGACCCATCAAGAAATGACCAAATATCAGTTCTTGGTGTCCAATTCGATACCATAGCCGATGAATTGGAGCCGTTGACCGTTCATCAAGCAATGTGGTATGATGACCCCGAGAACAGAAAGCTTATTGTATTGGCTATTGCCATGATTATTGCCTTTTTGATTATGTATAGACTGCTCCAATCCAAACAAGTCAAAGAGCGGATGCGTATAGCAATGGAATTGCCACAAAAATTTGACATGGAATTGGAAGATGAAATAGAAGAAGTGCATGACCGATTGGAAGACCTCGACATTGATGAAAACGATATGTTGTTGCTTCCTGCAGATTTGCCGGAGCAATTCCTTTTAGAAGGCGAACGTGAAGAACAACTACTCGAAAGAGGCGAACCTGCTGCTATGTTGGACGACACTACTTTCGACAAAACTTCTTTAGCAGAACGTGCAAGGGTGCAAATCAACGAAGCATTTGCTCCGAAGCTGACCGAAGATGCTATGATGAAAATTGAATTGAAGAATAAAGTTGAAGAATATCTTGACGAGCAAACCGAAGATGCAATCAGATTAATCAGATTGCTTATCTCGCAAGATAGAAATGCTTAAATTTGCAATAATATGATTTTTGCAATTTAATAATCTCAAGAAAATATAAAATCGAATATATGAAAAAGCAAGTAATTCAAGTGAGTGAACTCTCAGGCAGACAAAAAGCTGCCGTCCTACTCATGTCTATGGATATAGATGTGGCAGCAAAAGTATTCCGAGAGCTTGAGATGAAGGAAGTGGAACAAATTGCTGTAGAAATAAGTCATTTGCGAGATTTGCCACCAAATGTCGTAGAAGACGTAATCGAAGAATTCTATGAATTGATGACTGCCCAAAGCTTTATGGTCGAAGGCGGCATCGAATATGCTCAGATATTACTCGAAAAAACTTATGGAGTCGAACGTGCTCGTGAAATAATCGAAAAAATTCGAGTGTTAACCACTGTACGTGGTTTCAATATACTCAAAAAAGCAGACCCGCAGCAATTGGCAAGTTTCCTCTCCAAAGAGCATCCCCAAACAATCGCACTTATATTATCTCACTTGCCTCCAGACCAATCCGCAGAAGTTTTGGCTGAATTTAAAGATGATATTCGCACCGAGACTATCATGAGAATTGCTACTATTGGCAAAGTATCACCACAACTTGTATCCGAAATTGAATTTGTTGTGGATGAAATCGCCGAAGCTACATTGTCCCAAAATTTAGCACAAGCAGGTGGTGCCCAACTTGTAGCCAATATATTGAACAAAAGCGTTACAGGAATTGCCAAATCTATGCTCGAGAATATCGAAGAAAAGCGTCCGGATATGGCTATCGAAATCAAGCGCCTCATGTTCTTGTTCGAAGATATTATTCTTATTGATGATAAGAGTATTCAGAGGATTTTGCGAGATGTGGACAAAAAGGATTTGGCTCTGTCGCTCAAAGTTGCCGACGAAAAAATCAGAACGAAAATCTTCAAGAATATGTCCGAACGTGCTGCCGCAGTTGTCAAAGAAGAACTCGAATTCATGGGTCCTGTCAAACTGAAAGACGTAGAAGGTGCCCAGATGCGCATCGTGGACGTTATCAAAGAATTGGAAGAAAGTGAAGAAATCACTGTCGGTGGCAGAGGTAAAGAGGATGTGTTTGTTTAATCATTGATTAATAATAAGCAAGGCTATGGGCGAAATAATAATAAAAATACCGCGACACAAAAGTCATGTCAAAATCATTCGCTCAGAGAGGGCATTCGAACAACAAATCAAAGAACATAAGTTCAAGGATTTGTCCTACAATAAAGCAAAAGAAGCCGCTAAAGCGATAGTTGAAAACGAAGAGTTAAATCAACCTAAAGTACCCGATAAACCGGTTTTTATCGAAAAATTTGCATTTTCGGAATCAAATCAGCCAATCAGCATTTCGCTAAATAATATCACACGTGGATTAATTTCGCTCGAAGAAGCAAAAGTTGAAGTGCAAAATGCCTACGACAAAGGTTTTCAAGATGGGCAGGAATCATCCGGTGCTGCTTATGAAAAAGAGCTAAATGACCATCGAACTTGGATTAAAAGCGTTCATACGATTCTCGAGCAAATGCGTTCAGATTTTTCCGATGAAATTCTTCTTCTTGAAAAATCTTCTGTCAAAGTCGCAATTATTATTACCGAGCACTTGATTCAACGCGAAATCGAACGAGACAATAATCTCATTTTCCAATTAGTTCGCAAAGCAATTAATTCGATAGATGAAGAATCTATCATGAAATTGTCTGTCAATCCCGAAGATTACGAAATCATAAACAGCCAACGACCAAAGCTATTCAACGACAAAACTTTGGGTAGAACTGTTGAAATTTCGTCCGATGAAGAGGTGGACCGTGGCGGATGTATTTTGCACACAGATGCAGGAATTGTAGATGCACGTATCTCGACTCAATTGGAGAGCATCCGAATGGTAATCGAAGAGGAAACAGACAAAGAGTCCGGAATTGATGAGTTTTTTGAATAAGATTTTGAAAAAAGAAAAATGAAATGCTAATAGCAGAAAAAATAGAAAACGGATTGATAAAGGCTTTAACTCGTCCGCAGAATTACGTTTTGAAAGGCAAAGTCAATAAGGTTGTCGGTTTGGTTTTGGAAAGCGATGGTCCCAAAGCACCAATTGGCGAAATTTGTATTTTAAAAGACAGAAACGGCAAAGAAGTCACAAAAACTGAAATTGTCGGATTCAAAGATGGCAGAAAAATTTTATCAATGGTACTTGGAGATTTGAGTAGCATTTCTCCTGGTATGGAAATTGAAGCTACCGGCAAAACTTTAAGCATTAGCGTAGGTGACGGTTTATTAGGGCGAATTGTGGACGGACTTTGCAATCCGATTGACGGCAAAGGGCTCATCCGAAGCCGCGAATCACGTTCGATATACGCACAACCGCCAAACCCACTCCAAAGAAGTCGAATCACAGAGCCGATTTATACTCGAATTCGCGCTATTGACGGAATGCTTACAATCGGCAAAGGGCAACGTGTAGGCATATTTTCAGGCTCAGGCGTGGGCAAATCTACTCTGCTCGGTATGATTGCACGTAATACTTCCGCCGATATAAATGTGATAGCATTAATTGGCGAACGCGGCAGAGAAGTCAAAGAATTTATCGAAAGAGACCTTGGCGAAGAAGGGCTGAAACGCTCAATTGTAGTAGTTGCCACAAGTGATGCCCCGGCATTAGTCAGGGTGAAAGCTGCACTCGTAGCAACCACAATCGCCGAATCATTTCGCGATAGAGGCTTAGACGTGATGCTAATGATGGATTCGGTCACCAGATTGGCAATGGCACAACGCGAAGTTGGACTTACCATCGGCGAGCCACCTACAACCAAAGGTTACACGCCATCGGTATTCAGTACTCTGCAAAAAACTATGGAACGTGCCGGTACATCACACATCGGCTCTATTACAGGGCTTTATACCGTGCTTGTAGAAGGTGATGACATGAACGAGCCTATTGCCGATGCCGCAAGAGGCATTTTGGACGGGCATATTGTTTTATCCAGGAAATTGGCTTCATTGGGGCATTATCCGGCGATTGACGTTTTGGAAAGCATCAGTCGGGTCAGAAATGATATTATCACACCAAAGCACAAAGATTCCGCTGCACTGTTGGCGGAATTACTCGCTACGTATAAAATTGCGGAAGATTTAATCAGCGTTGGTGCATACCAAAAAGGAATAAATCTCAAAACAGACAAAGCAGTAGCTTTCCATGATATAATCAACATGTTCCTGATGCAAAAGTCTGATGAAGTAAGCGATTTTGAAGAGACTACGGGTTCTATTTTGAGCATTAAAGAAATGATAGACCAAACTACTCTAAAAAAATAATTTTATATTTGTAAGTATATTTTTTTCATGAAAATCAATTGAGTGATAAATAATGGCTAAAAAATTCAATTTCAGACTCGAATCTGTACTAAAATTACGAAGTGAAAAAGTACTTCAGGCACAAGATTCATTGTATCAAGTCCAAAGAGTACGTCTCGAAAAAGAAAAAATCATTGATAACTATCACCAATTGAAAAAAGAGCTCAACTACGAAGACAAAAAATTCTTGAAAGCGGCAAATTTGCAGGCGATTTCTAACCATAAAGAGCATTTGAACCACGAAATTGAAAGATTGGGGAAGGAAAAACAGCAAATTCTCGAAATCGAAGAATTCCGCAGACATAAATTAAGTAAGGCAATGGTGGACGAAAGAGCCTTGGAGAAACTTAAGGAAAGAAAAATGAATGAACACTCAGAAGCACTTAAAAGCGAAGAATCGAAATTTTTCGACGAAGTTGCCCGAAATCTTATCAAGGAATAGCTGATGAACGCAAGACAGTTAGTCATAGGAATAATGGTATTAGCAGCAAGTTTTCTAATCTTGGTGCTTGTGGCTATTTCTGTGATTAGCTACTATCCTGCCTTGGTCGGTTTGGATAATTTATTCCCTAATGATTCAATAAGTGCTGAAAACGAAAAAATCATTCGGAAACAGAAACCTGTGACCATTACTACCGAGGAATTCGAGAATTTTGAGAAATCGGTTGCCGAGAAAGAAAGAATCAAAAGAGAACGCGATTCCTTGGATAAATCAGTTGCTCATATGATGGATTCAATCAGGCTGGTATATGAAAGTACAGAATATATCAGGGATTCGATTAACAAAGTAACAGGCTTATCGAGCTCGTTAATGAATGAAAATCAATCGCTTCGTGATTCATTGAACAAAGTGGCAAGAAATCTTGAAGATTCCCTGCGAAAATTGAGCGTAACTCGCAATCAGTTGAATGTAACAGAGGAATTTCTAACTTCAAAACTTGATTCCTTGGAGGTGAAAAATTTCCAAGAATTTGCAAAAATTTATAATAATTCAAATCCTGCCGATGTGGCACGGATTTTGGAGCAAATAGACCAAAGAGATGCGGCGCGGATTTTGAAGATGATGCAAGCCAGGAAGGCAGGAAAAGTCATCGAACAAATGAAGCCGGAAAATGCCGCAGTGATGTTGCTCCTCGGGGGCAAGTAAATAACTAAGGAATTCATTATTTGCAGGATGCACAATGATTGCCTTTAATGTCGGGATGCCTGAACAATCCGTTGTTTTGGCTGATGGTAAAATATATGCGACTGATAACTTGCTCGGCTCGGATTTTAGTGCCGAATTTGCAAGTGCTTTGGCAACTAATCAACTCAAAGCGGACTCCGACAAATCCGAC
This sequence comes from Candidatus Kapaibacterium sp., assembly GCA_023957315.1. NCBI lineage: Bacteria > Pseudomonadati > Bacteroidota > Eximiradiia > Eximiradiales > Kapaibacteriaceae (SeqCode) > Kapaibacterium (SeqCode) > Kapaibacterium sp. (SeqCode). Next base: position 15,456 of record JAMLHE010000019.1, on the reverse strand, counting down.
AATAGCTTAATTGCTATCGAAGGCGATATTGCAATTGCCGAACTTGCATCAATTCCCGAAAAATCGGAATTGAGCGATGTCAATATTAGCCCCGAAGGTCAAATCTCTTCACCAATTCCAAATGTCATTGGCGAATCTGATATTGCACCCCTAAACCCAAACCCTTTAAATCCAACTTTTACATCTGAACATATCGAATCGGAATCCGAATTAATTTTGAATTCCGATAAAGTTGTAAAAAATAGCGATGTTAATATTGGACAAGTGAAAGACGATATTGCATCTCAGAACGGCGAATTAATTACACCAAATTCATCGGCAATGTCCACAAAGGTTGAGTCCAAAGTCTCATTAAAAGCGACTGAACAGACTTTGGTGATGAATCAACAAGCAATTAAAATTGAGAACGTGGAGATTAATCCCCAATCAAATCCAATTAATCAAAGCGAATCTGCAAACACCCAAAATACAGAAATCGGCAGCATTTTAACCAACGGAACAAAATCGGAAAAAAGCACGCAAGAACCTAAAATAATCCCTGAAATAAATGTAAATCCCGTAAGCAAACTCAATACATCTGAAAGCACCGAAAAAAGTGTTATTCAGCCAAATACCGAGCAAAAGCAATCCAACACTGAATCTAAATCCGAGAAAAATGTAGTTGAGATTATTAGCCAAATAATTCCCAATAAAAATCAAAATCAAATATTTCAGCCAACATCGAAATTATTCACAAATAATGTTGTTGAAATTCCTCAAACAAATGATAATGTTCACCTCAAAATTACGATTGACGGCATAATCAATAATTTGGCGAATTCTAATCAATTGGCTCCAAAAACTGAGCAGAACACTCAAGCTCAACAAAGTTTAGAACATTTGACATTATTATCCAAAGGTATTTTCAGTAAAAATCTTGATTTTGCGACTCAAATACCGAACAAAACGCATACTGCCAATGAGCCAACAATAACCAAGTTACCAAATGCGGAAGCTGCGATAGTTGGTTCAAATCAAGTAAAAAATGACCAACAAGTCGGTATTTTGCATAGAATTGTTCAAAATTCGGAATATATTGCTAGAAATATAGAAACTTCAAACGCGAAATCTGATGATAATTCGCCAAAAGAAGAAAAATCAAACCAACAATCTAACGAAAAAAGCCCTGCAACGAAAGAAAATACTTTTGTAAACCAAGTCAAAGGCGAGAGCCATAAGGCAGATTCGGAGTTGAAGCTCAACGAAAATATTGATGTGACGGTGAAATTGCCAAAGCAAAGTGATAATACGGAAATAAGTGAATTATATAACAAAATTTCGCCATTTGTTCAAAAATCCAACAATATATTGGTTAATAATCATATACTTACGGATTCTGAAACACCGACAAAAGAATTTGCACGGGTCAAACTAAGCGATATTCCACGTCGAATCATGCAGTTAGCCACGAATCAGGCTTCAGATGGGATTTCATCTGCCAAATTAGTGATGCATCCTAAATCGCTCGGCACGATAGTTGTGCATCTTGAGATAGTGAAGAACGTAGTCAAATTACATTTGACCGGTGAAAAAAGGGAAGCTCTGTCGGCGGTAGAATCAACTATAGGAATGTTGAAAGAGAGATTACATAGCAAGGGACTGGTACTCGACAATGTGGAATACAACTTGAATGATTCAAATGAGCAAGCCAATTCGGGCAAACACAATCAAACGGAAAAAGAACAAAAGCAGATTAAACGTACTTACAATAATGAAAAATTATCAGAAAGCAGCGACGGAAACGACAAATTGCATGATAACAAGATTTTAAGACACGATAACGGCACAATAGTTGAAAAATATATCTAAAATAGGCATCAGGAGGATGCGATGATTAATGAAATAACGGGGGCAAGCGCCGCCTCAAACTCGGCAAAACAGCCGAATAGTACAGAGAAGTCTGCATTAGGACGCGATGAGTTTCTGAAGTTGCTCACATTTCAATTGCGGGCGCAAAACCCAATGAAACCATATGACAATCAGGAATTTGCAGCGCAATTGGCGCAATTTTCTCAACTCGAACAATTAATAGACATACGCTCATTACTCGAAGAACAAATGTTAAGCAATGCAATTTTAACACAAACGATGTCTAATTCTGCATTGCCCGGTATGCTCGGTAAAACGGCTAAAGCTTTTACAAATCAAGTTCAAGTGAGTGGTGTTGATGACAACATCCTTGGCTTTGAAACACCTTACAATGTTTCTTCCGGCAAGATGACGATTACTGATTCCAACGGTGGCATCGTTAACGTAATCGAATTGAGCGGAAATATGTTGAACAAAGGCTCACACATAATTAATTGGAACGGCACAAATTTGAACGGTGATAAAGTGCCAGATGCAGACTATAAATTTACAGTAGAACTCTTTGAATCCAACGGTAACGGTTTTTCTGCCGATACTTTCACTAAAGGTAAGATTGACGCCGTAAAATTCAAGAGCGATGGCACGAAACTTGTTATCAATGGAATGGAATTGCCTTTGAATGCAATTTCGGATATCACAACAGACAATTAAATTTGTCAGGGAGTGCTAATGACTGAGATAAACGGTATCAATGTTCCTTTTATTCCTGCCGGAGGAGTCGAAAGACTCAAATCCGAAAGGTCAATGCCTTTAAACGGCATTGAAAAGAACGCTTTTAATGAAGTGCTGACTGAGGAAATCAGTAAACTCAAATTTTCCAATCACGCTACAAAGCGTATTAACGGTCGGGATATTGAGCTTAGTGAAGTTGATATGATGCGATTAGAACACGCTGTAGAAAAAGCTGAATCCAAAAACTCGAAGGACTCGCTTGTTATTTTGGATGAAACAGCTTTTATTGTGAATGTTACAAACAGGACGATTGTGACATTGATTAACAAGAATCAGTTGAATGACAATGTAATTACACAAATTGATTCTGCAGTATTTGCATAATGGGTTGGACTGAGCCGAAAGGTTAGAGACCCACGATATCCCGAACGACTGACGGATATCAAGCAGAATTAAGAATATTGAAAACAAAAGGATTGATTAATAACCAAGGAGGGTTTTTTTAATGGGTCTCACCAGGTCACTTTCTAATGGAGCCACATCGCTTAAGGCTCATCAGCAAAAATTCGATGTAATATCGAATAACCTTGCTAATCTTAATACTATCGGATATAAATCCAATAGAGCAAATTTTCAGGAACAATTTAACCAAGTCATAAATCACGGACGCAACCCCGATGTTGCAGGTGTGGTCGGAAACGGCGGAATAAATCCGCTTCAGTTCGGGCTTGGGGTCAAAATGGGTTCCATTACTCAAGATATGAATCAAGGTAATCTACAAATAACGAATCGCCCATTGGATATGGCTATCCAAGGCGGTGGATTTTTCGCCTATCAGATGAATGGCGAAATGCTTTATTCCCGTGCCGGAAACGTTTCTCGCGATAGAGATGGTTTTCTGGTTGACACAGGAACAGGAGCGTATTTGCAAGGTTATAATGTTGAGAATGACACCAATGGCAATCCTATCAGAGATGTCAACGGCGTAAATCAGCTTACCGGAACAAGAGCTAATTTGCTCATTCCGGAAAATATCCAATCAGCGCCCAAACAAACTCAAGTAATCACAATGACCGGAAATCTTAATTCCGGAAATGCCGAAGGAATTGAAAAGAAAACTTCGATTTCAATTATTGATAATGTTGGTGGCACTCACGAATTAAAATTTACTTTCACCAAAAATGCCAATCCAAACGAATATGATTTGATTGCTGAATTAAACGGCAACGCTTTGCCTATATCGGCAACTCAAGTCCTATTTAATAATGACGGAACGCTCAATAGCCCTCTTTCGATTGATGTTTTGGCGTCAGACCTAAATACTATCATCGGAACTCAGGTTTTCGACGAAACAACGCCAAGAGACATTAGTGTAGTTCTTGCAGACCCTAACCAGTTGACAAATGGATTGACCGGATATGCGGCTGCAAATTCAGTTACTTTCATTGACCAAGACGGACACAAATCAGGTTCGCTCATTGATTTGAGTGTGGACACTCGCGGGCAAATCTGGGGTGCATTTACCAATGGTAAATCTGAAAAATTAGGGCAAGTTCTACTTGCAAAATTTACTAACGACGAAGGATTGATTCGCAAAGGCGGCAATTTTTATTCCGAATCACCAAATAGCGGTAATGCTAATATCGGCACAGCCGGAGATATTTTCCCATCATCGCAAATCGCAGGCAATTCATTAGAAATGTCCAATGTTGACATGACGGAACAATTCACGGATATGATTTCGACGCAACGTGCTTACGAAGCATCTGCAAGAGTCATTACGGTAAGTGACCAATTATTGCAAGAAACAACAATTTTAAAGCGATAAGCTAACGACAACCCAAACAACTCTTTAGCTACGCAAAAAACTGCAACATGAATAATGCTGCGGTTTTTTTTTATAATAGTAAGTTCATTTCGATTTAAAACAAAATCCCCATAAAGCGAGCTTGCGAGCAGGGGGATTTTCATGTAAAGCAGTCCCATACTTTAAAAATATTCATTCAACAAAATTTCTTAAAACAAAATCCCCCTTAATCCCCCTTTGAAAGGGGGAAAGCGAGCTTGCGAGCAGGGGGATTTTCATAAATATTTTTAAATCTCTAAAATTACCAAGCATAGCCCAAAACTACTCCCATACCGAATGGACGATAGCTAAGACCATCAAGATCAAGAGCATTGAAAGTAATACTTACATAAGGCTCGACCACAAAACCACCTTCAAAGACCCACTTGTAAGCAGCTTCTCCACCTATACCTAAAGAGGTGCCGCCTCCCCATGTGGCATTTTCAAAACTCCAAAAACCTATAGATACAGCTGGTCCAAAGCTGAAACCTCTCAAAGCTTTGTCATTTTCTTGGAGCAAATACCATCTGTACGAACCACCCACACCAAAGGCTGACCATCCGGCAAAACCCCAGTAAAGAGCATCAACTGTGAATGAATTGTCAGCCGACACTTGTTGCTCGTATTTTGCATTGAAAAATCCGAAAGCTAAACCAATCGGGTTAACACCAATGGATTGGTTGTAATTTTTCACAACACGCTGCGCGAACAAATCTTGAACGCTTGCCGTCATCAAGATTATCGTAATCGCAAATATTAAAACGTATAATTTCTTCATAGCATCTCCCCAAAATTATTTTAACAACATTCATTCTTTCATTTACAAATTAAAGTTAAACTTTTGAATTATCCAAGTTCTATTTGCATTTTTGTTAAGAATAATTCTAACTTAGTCAAAAGAATTTGTTATTTAAATGTTTATAACAAAGTCCTAAAAAATATTGACAACACAATTTCAGGACTAAAAATACAAATCCCCCTGCTCACAAACTCACTCTTTGGCAAAGGGGGATTAAGGGGGATTTTTTCTTTTGATTTATTCCTCAATCGCCTTTTTCAAATTTACATCCATCTGCGGGAATGGAATTGTCAGCCCTTTCTTGGGGAAAGTATTGTAAACTTTCTCGTGCAAAGTAAAATACACACCCCAATAATTTTCGCTCTTGCACCAAACTCTGACTGTAAAATCAACTGAACTATTATTGAGCTTTGATAATGCAATCATCGGCTCGGGTTCAGGCAGAATTCTTTCATCTTCGGCAATTAGGCTCTGAAGAGTCTCGCGTGCCACTTCGGCACTATCACCGTACGAAATCGAAAAGAGCATATCCACTCTGCGTTCAGTCTGATGAGTGAAATTTATCAGTGATGAATTAGCCAAATTTCCGTTCGGCAGAAAGACTACGCGATTATCGAATGTTTTTAATAATGTGTTGAAAATCTGGATTTCGTAAACTGTACCGATATATCCCTGAGTTTCAATAACATCGCCTACCCTGAATGGTTTGAACATTAGTATCATTACACCACCCGAAAAATTCTGCAATGTGCCGGATAGCGACATACCAATAGCCAATCCCAATGCACCCAGCAAGGCAATGAACGAGGTCATCTCGAATCCGAGCATTGATGCCACTGAAATTAGCAGCAAGACTCTGAGCAAGATACTTAATAAAGTTCGGAGGAATGGACGCAAAGACGGGTCTATATGCTTCGCTTCCAAAATTCTGCCTAATGTTGTGCCTACAAACTTGATGAGCCACAATCCAATAATTAATGTCGGAATAGCGACGAGTAACTTCAATCCATAGATTACTGCAATTTCTGATATATAATTGACTACATTGTTAAAGTTGTCCATTTGCTTCCCATAAAAATTCAAAATATTTTTTATTAAACGATACCTATACAATGTTGCAATATATAGTATGTGAAGCGAAATGCCAAATCAATTTCATAGCTTGAAAATGCTTTGCAGAGCAACGAAAAACTTATCAACATTTGGGTTGATTATTATACATGATAATTGGCTATATGTATTCAAATGTCCAATCGTAACCATGAAAATCACAATAATTATTGCAGATAAATATTGATAATCCAACTATATTATATCCCCCATTTCTTGCTGTCAATGCACCATTTGAAGGGTTAGAAATTTGCGATTATTAGAATATTTTTTGCCCTATGTATAATTGGCTTAGATTTTACATTCTCCTTTATGCATTAATATTTTGAACTTCGGTTCATAGGTATTTGTTTTTAGAATAGAATTGCGATTTAAGATTTTTTTGAAATAGAACAGTTTTTTTAAAGTAAAATTTTGTTATGAAAATTAATAAAACCCCCATTATTTAATATTCACACGGAGGTGAATCATGGCATTTGCAATAGGAGGAAACGCGAGAATCAGGACAAATAGTCCGGCAGAGAATGCCTACAATGCGTTAGATACTTCAAGCAGGAGCATTTCACTAAGACAGTTGCGTCTTTCGACGGGACGTAGAATAAACAATGCAGCCGACGACGTAGCCGGTTACATTACATCGCGTGCCTTACAAGCAAGGAATACCTCCTTGAAAGCCGCTTTGAATGCAGTCGGTGACGCTTCGAACGTATCATATATCATTATGGATGCACTCGAAAACATTGGCGATTTGATGCAAAAAATCAAAGATGCCGCATCGAATGCAGCGTCCGGTGCTTCCGGTACTGATGAAAAAGTTGCACTCGCAAAAGCAGCTTATCGAATGGCACAACAAATCAAGACAGTCGTTGATACAACTGTGTTTGGTGGTCGCCAATTGATAGACGGCACTTTTTCTGCTAATTTCGTAATTGGAACAAACGGCACAAATACATTGCTGACTCTTGATGTCAATCTGACCGCAGGGAATGTTGATTTCAATGTCGAAAGCGGCTATTTTGACCTTAATTCTATGCTTACCGGAGATTTTGCCGGCATCACTGGATTAGACTTGAGATTGCTCAATGAAGTAGGTTCGATAGACCAAGGTATTTTCGATAATGAATATATCGGGCTAACATTGACCAGCTTATCAGACGCACTCAACAACGTCAACAAAGTCGCATCATATGTCGGCGGTATCGTCAACAGATTGACTTCGCAGGAAGATTTGCTCAAAGGGCAAATTGTAAATTACAATGCTGCAATCTCGAGAATAGAAGATGCTGACGTTGCCAAGGAACAACTTGAGTTAATCAAAGCACAGTTCCTACAACAAGCTTCGCTAATATCGTTGGCTCAGGCTAATGCTAATCCGCAAGCGTTCTTACAGTTAATTCAAGGATAATAATAAATAGAGGTATAATATGCCATTTGCAATTGGAGGAAACGGAAGAATCAGGACTAATATTTCTGCAGAGAATGCTTATAATTCTTTAGAAGTCTCAAGTCGCGATATTTCACTAAGGCAATTAAGGTTATCTACAGGATTGAGAATTAATAGTGCAGCCGATGACGTCGCAGGTTATATAACCTCGCGCGCTTTACAAGCAAGAAACGGTGCTTTGAAAGCTGCCATCAATACTGTAGGTGATGCCCAAAACGTTACAAATATTGTTATGGATTCGTTGGATAATATCAACCAACTTGTCACTCAAATGAAAGATGCTACTTCGCAAGCGGCGTCAGGTGCTTTGGGGACAGATGAAAAAGTTGCTTTAGCCAAAGCTGCATACAGACTGGCTCAACAAATCCAAACTGTTGTTGACTCTACTGTATTTAGCGGCTCTCAATTATTGAGCGGTAGCTTTACAGCCAACTTTATTGTCGGCGTAAATGCTAAAAACGAGCTTTTGAACATAGAAATTGATATGAGCACAAACAATATTGATTTCAATGTTGACAGCAATCATTTTGATGTTCAATCATTAAGTTCATCATCATTTGCCGGAATTACCGGGTTGGATATGACTGCATTTAATAATGTCTCGTCTGATGACCTCGGAATATTCTCAATTGAAAATATTTCCAATACTTTGGTTAGTTTGTCCGATGCTTTAAATAATGCAAATAAAGTTGCAGCTTATCTTGGTGGTATTTCAAATCGTTTGACTTCGCAAGAAGAATTATTGAAAAATCAAATTGTTAATTATAATGCTGCAATTTCGAGAATCGAAGATGCCGACGTTGCAAAAGAGCAATTATCATTAATTAAATCTCAGTTCTTGCAACAAACTTCGTTGATTTCGCTCTCGCAAGCAAATCAAAATCCGAGTAGCTTCTTACAATTAATCAGAGGATAAAAGCATTTTTGGATATTAATCACAAAAATGCTCTTCCTCCGAAATTTTAATGCGCTTCGAGCCAATTTGAGCCGATTCCTGTTTCCACGATTACAGGAACTTCGCCCAATGATAGAGCAGAGCTCATTTTATCAATCACAAGTGATTTGATTTCGTCAATTTCACTTTTCTGCACTTCGAAGACAAGTTCATCATGGACTTGGAGCAACATCTTCGAATTGTATTTATTTTTGGCAAATTCATTGTGAATCGTTATCATTGCTATTTTGAGCATATCGCTCGCTGTGCCTTGTATCGGCAAATTAATCGCAGCACGTTCGGCAGCATTACGCAAATTGAAATTCTTGTTGTCAATATCCGGAAAATATCGTCTGCGACCGCACAGAGTCTCCGCGTAGCCGTGTTTGCGAGTAAATTCTACAGTTAAATCCATATACTTTTTTATTCCGGCATATTTAGCGAAATAATTATCAATTATTTCCTTTGCTTCAGAGCGTGATAAGTTCAGTCGTTGGGCTAAACCGAAACTTCCCAACCCGTACATAATTCCGAAATTCACCGTTTTTGCAATTCGACGCATATCCTGATTAACTTCCGATAATGGCTTGCCAAACAGCACTGAAGCCGTTGCGGAATGAATATCATGATTTTGGCGGAAGCTATCAATCATTTGTTCGTCGCCACAGATGTGAGCCATAATCCTCAATTCAATTTGCGAATAATCCGCAGACATGATGACGTAATCATCGTTTTTAGCTATAAATGCTTTGCGGATTTCCTTGCCCTTGTCCGTTCTGATTGGAATATTCTGCAAATTCGGGTCTGTTGACGAAAGCCGCCCCGTGCTCGCCACAGTTTGGTTATATGTAGTGTGGATTCTGCCCGTAGTTTTGTTGATTAACTTTGGGAGTGCATCAACATAAGTGGATTTCAATTTCTGAATTTGCCTATATTCGACGATATACGAGGCAATCGGGTACGATAAGGAAAGTTCGTTCAACACCTGAACATCTGTGCTGTAGCCGGTTTTATTTTTTTTGATAGGCGGAATTTGCATTTTTTCAAATAAAATTTCAGCTAATTGTTTGGGCGAATCAATATTGAATTCGATTCCCGCTTCCGCAAATATCAACCTCTGCAAATCGGCAGCTTCAATTTCGATTTGCTTCGACACTTCAAGCAATGCACTTGTATCAATGCAAATGCCGTTTGCTTCCATTTGTGTCAGCACTTCAATCAGCGGAAATTCGATATTATGTGCCAAATCGAATAGCTTTTTGTCCTTCCCTAATGCTTCGTCCAATTTCGCATAAAGGCGTAATGCCAAATCGGCATCTTCCGAAGCGTAATCCTTGATGATTTCCGGGTCAACATCGCTCATGGAAATCTGCTCAGATTTTTTCTCGCCAATAAGCGAACTGATTGGAATAGGTTCGTAATTCAACCATTTTTTAGACAAATCATTCAAATTATGCTTTTCGTCAGGGTCTAAGACGTAGGATGCCACCATTGAATCGAATGCAATTGGCGATAAGTCAACACCGTGCCGTTTCATGATACTCATGTCAAATTTGATATTTTGACCACATTTTTTAATCTTCGGATTTGTCAAAATAGGAGCGAGTTTGGAAATCACGAGGTTAACCGGAATCTGATTATCGCGTCGTGGTGTCGGCTTTTTCTCGGAAAATAGATTTGAGTTGTATTCCGGCAAATTATCCTCATCATAATATACAGGAATATAGCACCCTGTAAATTCGGCGATGGAAATCGCAATGCCTACGATGTTGCAAGTCGCACGGTCTAATCCTGTGGTTTCTAGGTCGAAAGATAGCGTATGAGCCTTGGATAATTCCACAATCAAAGCATCTAATTTTTCCATTGAATCAATCAAGCGGTAATCTTTTTCAATACTGCCGAAGTTATCATGCTGCTTTTGTTCAATCTCATGAGTGACATTGAGCCAAATTTCGGGATTGCTTTTTCTCCGCCATTTCTCGCGAATAGTATTGAAACCTGCTTCAGCGAATAATTTGTCTAATTCGATGAATTGCGTTTCTCCCATTTTCAAATCTTCCAAACTTGGCTCGAGTTGCATATTTGTATCAATCGTGACAAGCTCTTTGGAAAGCATTGCCATTTCCCTTTCGCCTTCGAGTTTGGTTCGGACGGATAATTTTTCGATTTTATCCAAATTTTCGTAAATTGCTTCAACGCTGCCGAACTCGACTACAAGCGGAATTGCAGTTTTTTCGCCAATTCCCTTCACTCCGGGCACATTATCGGAAGCATCGCCAATCAATGCCAGAACGTCAATCACTTGGTCGGGGCGGACACCGAATTTTTCTTTAACTTCATTAATCCCGACGTATTCAAAGTCTTCGCCTTTGCGTCCGGGTTTCATTAGCGTTACTTTTTCGTCAACAAGCTGGTAATAGTCTTTGTCCGACGTTACGCATACAGCTTGCCACTCATTTGCAGATGCATTTTTGGCGATAGTCCCGATTATATCATCGGCTTCAAATCGTGCGATTTCGATGCACTTGATGCCCACAAATTCTAAGAATTGTTTGATTCGTGGCAATTGTGGAATTAATTCTTCGGGAAATTCTGCACGATTTGCCTTATAAGCCTCGTAACGTTCATGGCGAAATGTTGGTTCTTCGCGGTCGAAAGCTACGGAAATGTATTCGGGATTTTCTCGCTCCAAAAGCGACGAAATCATATTTGTAAAGCCAAAGAGCGCCCCCGTGGGTTCGCCCGATGGTGATTTCAAACCGGATTTTATCATTGCATGATGCGCCCTAAAGACCAAGGACATGCCGTCTATCAAAAATAATTTCTTCAATTTCGTGTTTACTCGCTTTATTCAAAATTCGATAGAAAGAAATTACAAAATATTATTGTAATTTTGGGATATATTAGATTAACAATTTACGCAAATAAAAAAATGAGTTTAAGAATAGCGTTTTTTGCATCTCATGGCGGAAGCAATATGCAAGCAATTATTGATGCCATAAAATCAGGCGAAACTGATGCAGTTGCCGCATTAGTGATTTCGAATAATTCCGAAAGCGGAGCAATCGAAAGAGCAAAAAATGAAGGAATCCCATTCAGTCACATCAGTTCCAAAACGCATCCCGATGAAAAGGAGCGAATTATGGCAATGATTGAAAAATTAGACGAGTGCAAAATTGATTTGATAATTTTAGCCGGATATATGAAAAAAATCCCAAGCCAAATTATCGAGCATGTCGGCGGGCGAGTTTTGAATATTCACCCCGCATTATTGCCCAAATTTGGTGGCGAAGGAATGTACGGAATGAATGTGCACAAGGCTGTCATCGAATCCTGCGAAACTGTATCAGGTGCAACTGTTCATCTCGTTGATTCCGAATATGACAGAGGCAGGATTTTGATGCAAAAAGAAGTTCACGTTCTTGCCGGTGACTCGCCCGAAACTCTTGCCGCAAGGGTGCTTGTAGCAGAGCATTCGCTATATAAAGAGACATTGAAAAAAATAATTTCCGGTGAAATAATTATCTGACAATGATAATTTTCCGCTTGTAAATTTTATCCTTGTTCGTGATTACGAGCAAATATACTCCTGTAGAATACATATTATGGTCAATTCTATGCTCGATATATGAACCATTTGAGTGCATATTCGCTTTCTCGATTGAATTGCCGTTCATATCGAAAAATGCTAATTTCGGGCTAACAAACTGAATTTTTCCGCTTGTCAGAATCATCTTATTATTATCGAATTTTATGGTGAAATCCTCGTTAGCATCTACAGAATAGACACTTGCGGGGTCATAAGCATTGCCCTTAATATAAAAAGTATTATCACCTGCGAGAGTGCTTATGGTTAATTTCGCTGATTTTTCGCCTGATGTTTTAGGCTCGAATCGCACTTCTGCACTTTCCAATTTGTCCGGAGCAAATGAACTTGTGAAATCAACTTTGAGGAAAATCTCCTCATCAGTTGTTCCTTCTGCATATTGTAATAACTGTCCCATCTTTTCCAATCTCATGTTTCCGTCATTTATCAAGAAAATATGCGCAGCTTTGGAGCCCTGAATTGCTGTTGTGTCGAAATCTAAAATATCAGGGCTCGCAAGCGAAAGTGAATATTTGGCATTTATCGGAATTATGTCGAATTCGAGAAAGCCTATATCATATGCTTGATTCCAAAGACGTGATTTGCCCGCACTTGTAAATCCCGCACCTGTGTTGACTTTGCCGAAGCGATAATCTAAAGTTAATTCGTGTCGCCAAGTATAGCCCAAATCTTCCGATGAAGTAACTTCGCCATTGCTATGTAGCACCACGACAGATTTTGAAGAATCCGGACAATATGCAAATACCGGAACCCGTTCGATAGTATTGAAATCAAATACATTTTCAGTCCAAGTTTGACCACCATTGACAGTGTTGTAAACTTTCCCTGTGTTGGCTGCTGTACCGGCGCCCGGTCCGAATGCAACTGCCGAATCTTGATTGAGCAAAGTGATATATTTAATCAAACCGCTCGAAGCCACATCCGAGATTTCCCAAGTTTTGCCTCGGTCGTCGGAATATATGATTCTGCCTGCACTTGTTCCTGCCATGACTTTATCGCCATAATATGCAAATGCACCACGAACCAATGCTTCGCCGCTTTGTAATGTGAATGTATTGGCGATTTCAGCCCATTTTCCTGCTTCTTTGCGTGCTATTCCAAAAGATTGGTTGGCTTTCAGCTTTTCGCCAAATGCGATAATCGTCTCATCTTCATAAACGATTATTCCATGAATTTTCTTCACAAAGCTCGAAACGTCTTCACTCTGCCATGTTTTGCCTGTATCTTTGGTTGAAACCACTCTCGATTTCAAATTGCTGCCCGATATAGCACCAAATGCTCGTGCAACTGAAAAAGCCTGAACAGATTGGACCGTGTCATTCGGGAAAAAGCCTAAGGTTCTGCCCCAATGATAAATCATACCGCCGCCCAAATCATAATTATAGCCGCCCACCCAAAAATCAAAACGTCCGGCTGATGATGCCGAATTCCAAACAATTGCATCGTATTCGGGCGATGTTTCAGCCACTAAGTATGTGTTATATGTTGGCAGTTCAATCGGCACTTTAATAGTTTCGATGTTGAAATATCCTTCGTCATTTCGATATTCGATTATTAAATCAATATTTCCGCTAAACCAAGGATTAAGCTTATTCAGTTGGAAGCCTAATGTTTTTTCAAAACTGGAATTTCCCGCGAAATTATCAATTTTGAATTCAATTATTTGCTGATTTACGTAGTTTCCTCTGGCAATTATTTTCACGTCTAAATTATTGGTTGAGGAGAGAAAATTGCGAAAAGTGAATTTCAAATTAGTAGGATTGTATGATGTAATTGCATCTGAGTTTTCAATCAAAATGTAATCGATCGCAATTCCCGGGGAGCTTTCGCCATCGGGGAAATTCATTGTGAGTGCTTTTCCGGCATTGAGCGAGCCGTAAAAAAAACGTTCATATAAATGAAGCGATGGGTTGAAAAGATTAGCTGCGGCACGGATTCTGTGCTTTATTTCTTGCGTGCTGATTTCGGGCTTAACAGTCTTGAGCAATGCTACGATTCCGCTCACAAAAGGTGCAGCCATCGAAGTGCCCGATTTTGTTTTGTATGTATTTAGAGGCATAGTGGACATGATACCATCACCCGGAGCAAAAATATCCACATTAATTCCATAATGTGTAAAGCCAGATGGAGAGCCGGCTTTAGTAATCGAACCAACTGAAATTATTCCGGGCAAAGATGCCGGATAGAAAGGAAATTCATCATTATTAAGTATGAAATTGCCCGCTGCGGCGACGATTACAATGTTTTGTTCTAAGAGCGAATTTATCACATCATTCATTAGCGGGTCGTGATATTCGCTGCTCCAACTGCAATTAATGATGTCTGCTCCCCGCATCGCAGCATAAAGCATCCCTTCATAAGGACGATATATATTTCGTGAGCCGGTTTGCGAGGATAAATTATCGGTGGCGCATTTGACAGCTATAATCTTTGCTCCCCAACTTGCGGAAGCAATGCCGATTTCGTTATCAGTCGTTGCAGCCGCAATGCCACTTACGTGAGTTCCATGGTCATTATTTGATAGCGTTGGTTTCGGATTATTATTCGCTTTCCACTGACGATTTTTTGCTTCACTTTCGAAAATATCGCCTACAAAATCCCACCCAAAGACGTCGTCAATAAAACCGTTGCCGTCGTCATCAATTCCGTTGTCCGGGATTTCTCCCTTATTTACCAAAATCTGATTTTTCAAATCATTGTGGTCAATATCAATACCCGAGTCAACTATACCGATGAGAATATTTTCAGAGCTTTTTGCTTTGTCCCAAGCTACTGAAGCCATTATTTGGTTCAATCCCGTTTGGTCTTTGAGTAGTGGGTCGTTCGGTGTTTCGTCTAACTGATAATATGCTTCGGGAACGCAATATTCGATATCTTCGTGGGCATTGAGCATCTTAGCAAGTTTGAGCGAATTTTCGTAATCGGAGTGAATTCTGTAAATCATCCCCAAACGATTTTTGCTCAAGAGCATATCGTTTTTGAAAAATTTTGTAAAAGGAGCTTCGATTGCTTCAATATTTATTTCATCGCCTACAACGTCATTGACAATTTTCAATATTTGCTCTTTGCTCAAATATTCATGCGGTTTTATATATATAGAACCATTGACAAATCCGCCGTATTTTGGTGTTTTGAT
>JAMLHE010000018.1 GCA_023957315.1 Candidatus Kapaibacterium sp. | reverse complement strand
TGCTCTTTCTCTTGCCTCTCGGCTTGTTCTTTCAAAAATGCAAGATGCTGAACTTCTTTTTCTTTAGTTAAGAGATTCATTCCTTGAGATTTTCGTATTAAATCCAAATGTTGCAATTCACTTTTTTGTTGAAGAATTTCGTTCTCTTTTTGTTTAATATCTAGTTCTCTTTTTGTTTCCAAATTAGCTATTGCTTTTTGGGAATCTATAGTGAATATAGAATCAGTTAACTTTTTAAATTTAACATATGCCTCGTAAGCCAATTGGAAGTCACCTTTTTTTGTATATACATCCGATAAAGTTTTGTAAATATAAGAACGTCTTTCCAATTCACCAAATTCTTGAAGTATTTCTAAACCTTTTTGCCCATATTCAATTGCTTTATTCGTATTATACTCAATATTTTCTAAAGCGGGATCATTTATTTGAGTTAAATACAAATTACTAATATTACCATAGATACTCCCTATACCATAACCATAGCTGACATCTTCATAAATTTTTAAAGCTCGATTGAAATTCTCCAAAGATTTTACATACTCTTTTTTTTCATGATATATCAGCCCCATCTTTTGAAGATGACCAGATATCCCTTGTAAATTTCCAATTTCTTCGTTAATAGTTAGAGACCTTTGTAAATATTCTAAAGATTTTTCAAAATTAGATTGATGATGATAAATTGTACCTATATTGCCGAGGTTATTAGCCATATTTAATTTTCTTCCAAGTCTTTCATTAATTTCAAGTGCCCGATAATAATAATCCAATGCTTTGGTATAGTCTAACTGCTTTTGATAAAGAGTACCAATATTTCCAAGATTCATAGCAATGTTATCATATGCTCCTATTTCTTCGCCAATTTTTAATGATTTGAGATAATATTCGAGTGCTTTTGGAAGATTTGACAAAGCAGCATAAACTGTAGCAATATTGCCCATATTATTAGACATATTCATCTTCCGTCCAAGTTCTTCATTAATATCATAAGCTTTTTTATAATACTCGAGCGCTTTTGGATAATCTGATAGAGATTCATAAACGATACCAACATTACCAAGATTATTAGCTACACCGGATTTGTTTTCCAGTTCTTCATTAATTTTCAGAGATTTATGATAATATTCAAGTGCTTTGGGGTAATCTGATTTGCTAATATTATTTGTTCCAAGCGAATTATAACAATCAGCTTCGCCTTTTTTCCATGATAATTTTTTTGCAAGTTCTACTCCTTGCTTCCCATATTTTATTCCTGTGTCTGGGTCAATTCGATAATATTCGAAAGATAAATCAGCGAGCAATTTCACATGATTTGTGTCCTGCTTTGCTTTTGGCAACTCCGCTTTCAGCGAATCTATTCTCGCTTGTCCCTGAAGTTGTGCAAAGCTGATGTTTACTGTTACAAAAAACATTACGAAAAATATAATCAAATTTCTCATATCCTTACCCCTATTATTGTTATGTCGTCAATTTGGTGCTTGTCCCCTTGATGAGCTGCCAGTTCGTTATTTAATCTTTTATATTGTTCTTTTAGAGGATTTTCGGCAATTGATTCAAGTAATGCCAAAAAGCGGCGGGTGCTGAACTTTTTGCCGTCTTCGTTCATCTGGTCGGCAAAACCGTCGGTGGTGAGGTAGAGTGTAATATTTTCTGATTTTTCGATTTCAACAGAATTGAATTGATATTCATCATTCTTTGTGCTACCGGCTATGCCCCGTTTGTCGGTTTTGATGATTTCCAATGTGCCATTCTTGAGATACAAAGGTCGACCGGCACCTGAAAACTTAATCTTATCTTGATGAATGCAGAGTAGTGCGACTTCCATTCCGTCGCGAATATTGTTTTCAGCTAATTTTTGATTTAATACTTCTGTTACTTTTTCATTTATATATGTAAGTATTTCTGCCGGGTCGCTTAATCTCTTGCCAAGAACGGCATCATCAAGAGCAGTTGAGGCAATCACAGTCAGCATCGCTCCTGGAATGCCATGACCTGTACAATCAATAGCTGCCAAAAACTTGATACCTTCAACCTCTTTAAACCAATATGAATCACCTGAAACAATATCTTTCGGTTTGTAGAAAATTAAAATATCTGAGAAAGCAGCATTGATTATACTGTCCCATGGTAAAATCGCCTGTTGAATTGTAGCGGCGTATTGGACAGAAGAATAAATATGGTCATTTTTTTCTTGAAGTATGAACTTTTGCTCCTCGACAATTGCTTTTTGAGATTCGACAATAGTCTTCTGCTTTTCAATTTCAGCGTTTTGAAGTGCAAGCTCATCGCTTAGCTTTCTCTTCTCCCTAAAACGAATAAAGGCAAGGGCAAAAGCACCAAAAAGCACAATCACACCACCACCAAGCAGATAAGATTGAAACTGCTGTGCTTTTTTCTCGGTCTGAAGAATTACAATTTCGGCATCTTTAAGTTCATTTTCTCGTTTTGCTTCAAGATTTGCAATTTCTTTCTGTTTATCCATATTAAACACTGAGTCTTTGAGTTTCATGTGTTCTTGTAATGCCTCAAATGCTTTATCTGAATTGCCTTTTTGTTTATATGCTTCTGAGAGGTTTTTTAAATAAGTTGATCTAATATGTAATTCCCCAATTTCTTCAAATATTTTAATCGCTTCGAGTGTGTAATCTATCGCTCTATTGAGATTTATTTCTTTATTTAGACTTACAAGAATTGTGCTTTCACTTATTTGAGATAATACCGTATCTTGGGATAACTTATAATATAATTCTCCCATATTACCAAGATTATACGCTTCGACTCTTTTGTTTCCCAGTTCTTGATTAATTTTAAGAGCTTTATGAAAATATTCTAAAGCTTTCGGGTAGTCGGATTGAGAAGAATATAAAAGACCAATATTTCCAAGATGCCTGGCAACGCCAGATTTATTTACCAGCTCTTCATTAATTTTAAGGGCATTATGAAAATATTCAAGTGCTTTGGGGTAGTCCGATTGATTTGCATAAATAATCCCAATATTTCCAAGATTTGTAGCAACACCAGATTTCCTTCCCAATTCTTCATTAATTTTCAAAGCTTTCAAATAATACTCCAATGCTTTCGGGTAGTCGGATTTATTTTCGTAAATAATGCCAATATTTCCAAGCTGTCTTCCTATTCCAGATTTATCTCCTAACTCTTCACTGATTTTCAGAGCTTTATGATAATATTCTAATGCTTTCGGGTAGTCGGATTGAGAAGAATATAAAAGACCAATATTTCCGAGATTTGCTGCTTCTCCAGATTTTTTTCCCAATTCCTCATAAATTTTCAAAGCTTTATGATAATATTCTAATGCTTTTGGGTAGTCGGATTTTTCATCATAATTTGTACCCAAAGAATTATAACAATTTGCTTCACCTTCCTTCCAGCCTAAATTTTTCGCGAGTTCCACTCCTTGCAAACCATATTCTATTCCTTTGTCCGGGTCGATAGAATATAATTCAAAAGATAGTTGCTCAAGCAAATTCACAGCATTTGTGTCTTGTTTAGCTTTTGGCAGTTTCGCTTTGAGCGAATCAATTTTCGCCTGCCCTTGAAGTTGAGCAAAGCTGATGTTTACTACTGCACAAAACATTACGGATAGTATTATCAATTTTCTCATATCCTCACTCATTATTGTTATATCATCAATTTGGTGCTTGTCACCTTGATGAGCTGCCAGTTCGTTATTTAATCTTTTATATTGTTCTTTTAGAGGATTTTCGGCAATTGATTCCAGTAATGCCAAAAAGCGACGGGTGCTGAATTTTTTGCCGTCTTCGTTCATCTGGTCAGCAAAACCGTCGGTGGTGAGGTAGAGTGTAATATTTTCTGATTTTTCGATTTCAACAGAATTGAATTGATATTCATCATTCTTTGTGCTTCCGGCTATGCCCCGTTTGTCGGTTTTGATGATTTCCAATGTGCCATTCTTGAGATACAAAGGTCGACCGGCACCTGAAAACTTAATCTTATCTTGATGAATGGCGAGTAGTGCGACTTCCATTCCGTCGCGAATATTGTTTTCAGCTAATTTTTGATTTAATACTTCTGTTACTTTTTCATTTATATATGTAAGTATTTCTGCCGGGTCGCTTAATCTCTTGCCAAGAACGGCATCATCCAAGGCTGTAGAGGCAATTACAGTTAGCATTGCTCCGGGGATACCATGCCCTGTGCAATCTATGACTGCCAGAAACTTCACTCCGTCCACTTCCTTGAACCAATACGAATCTCCGGAAACAATATCTTTGGGCTTGAAGAAAACCATGACATCACTAAAAGCCTTGCCTAATGTAGCGTCCCACGGCAGTATCGCATTCTGAATTGTTGATGCATACCTAATTGATGCGTAGATTTCCTCACTTTTTTCCTCTACTAATAATTTCTGATTTTCAATTTCATTATTTTGAATTGCAAGTTTGTCGCTCAATTTTTTCTTTTCGCGAAACCTTACAAATACAATCAGGAATAATATTATAAATACAATAGCACCTGCTATAAAGCCATTGCGCACCAGTTTTTGCCGTTGCATTTCTTGTGCAGCTACTGCATCTTTTTTGTCTTGCTCGGCTTTGGCGGCAGCTTCTTTGCGGTTAAATTCATATTGCATATCTATTTGCACCAGCTTTTTGGTATTCTCTTCATTAAAGATGCTGTCGCGTGCCACAATCATAAGCTCATAATATTGCAGGGCTTTATCGCTGTTGCCCATGGCTTTGTAGCTAGTGTACAGGCATTGGCAGGCGTTTTTTTGCCATTCTAAAGCACCAGTTTCTTCGGCAAGTGTTAGGGCTTTTTGGCAATAGTTTAGCGCGAGGGTGTTCTTGCCTTGTTTTTGGTAGAGCATGCCAATACTACCCAGGCTAATTGCGATGCCGTTTTTATCCCCCATTTCTTCCTGAATCGCCAGACTCTTTTCATAGTATTCCAAAGAGCGGGGGTAATCGGCTTGGGTAGAGTAAATGTCGCCAATATTGCCAAGGTTGTACGACAACCACTGCTTATTACCAAGTTCTTCGTTTAATACTCGAGCCTTTTCGTAGTATTCCAAGGCGCGGGGGTAATCGGCTTGGATATTGTAAATCATGCCGATATTATTCAGGCTACCTGCGATGCCTTTTTTATCCCCGATTTCTTCCTGAATCGCCAGACTCTTTTCATAGTATTCCAAGGCGCGTGGGTAATCGCCTAGGCTTTGGTAAATCAAGCCAATATTCATCAGGCTCCCTGCGATGCCGTTTTTATCACCGCTTTCTTCATCAATCGCTAGACTCTTTTCAAAGTATTCCAAGGCGCGGGGGTAATCGGCTTGGATATTGTAAATGAGGCCAATATTGTTCAGGTTCATCGCCAACCACCGCTTATTACCTAGTTCTTCGTTTATTACTCGAGCCTTTTCGTAGTTTTCCAAGGCGCTGGGGTAATTGCCTTGTTGGTAGTTTGCGGCGCCTTGAAGGTTATAGCCTTGGGCTGATGCATTTGGGTATCTGTGCTTTTTTGCATAAGCGTGCAGAGCCTCGGCTAGTATTGTGGCCGAGTCGGGCTTGGAAAAGAGGTAGCCGTCCCAAATGTAATCGTTGTAAGCGGTAACGCGGTTGGAGTCGGGTTGGGATTTGTTGTTCCAAACACCTAAGAGTGAGTCTAGGTTTTGGGCGTTTGCGCCCGTCATCCCCAAAAAAGAGATGGACAATAAAATAGCGAGGGTAATAATTGCTTTTCTCATATCCTCACCCCTATTATCGTTATATCATCAATTTGCTCTCGGTTGTCGCGGTGATTGTTAAATTCTGTTTCGAGCAATTCGTGTTGCTCGGGAATTGGCTTATCGGAAATTGATTCAAGTAATGCCACAAAGCGGCGGGTGCTGAATTTTTTGCCGTCTTCGTTCATCTGGTCGGCGAAGCCGTCAGTTGTTAGGTAAAGAGTTTTGCCCTCGGTTCTTTCGATTTCAATTGAGTTGAATTGGTAATAATCATTTTTTGTACTGCCTGCAATGCCACGTTTGTCGGTTTTGATGATTTCGAGTGTGTCATTTTTGAGGTAGAGCGGTCGCCCGGCACCTGAAAACTTAATCTTATCTTTATGAATGGCGAGTAGTGCGACTTCCATTCCGTCACGGATATTGTTTTCAGCTAATCTTTGATTTAATACTTCTGTTACTTTTTCATTTATATAGGAAAGAATTTCTGCCGGGTCGCTTAATCTTTTGCCAAGAACCGCATCATCCAGAGCTGTAGATGCAATTACAGTCAGCATTGCTCCGGGAATGCCGTGCCCTGTGCAATCTATGACCGCAAGGAACTTGACTCCGTCCACTTCTTTGAACCAATATGAATCACCGGAAACAATATCTTTCGGTTTGTAGAAAATTAAAATATCTGAGAAAGCAGCATTAATTATACTGTCCCATGGTAAAATCGCCTGTTGAATTGTAGCGGCGTATTGGACAGAAGAATAAATATGGTCATTTTTTTCTTGAAGTATGAACTTTTGCTCCTCGACAATTGCTTTTTGAGATTCAACAATAGTCTTTTGTTTTTCAATTTCAGCGTTTTGAAGTGCAAGCTCATCGCTCAGCTTTTTCTTTTCACGGAAACGAATAAATGCAAACAAGAATAAAATTATAAAAACAATTACGCCTGCAATAAAAAAGTTTCGTTGTAAATTTTTTGCTTTTAGCTCTGCATTTTGTATCTCTTTTTCTTTATCCAAAGACTCGATTTGAGTTGACTGAAGTTGAATTTGAGTCTCAGTCAATGTCAAGAGTTGCTCTTTCTCTTGCCTCTCGGCTTGTTCTTTCAAAAATGCAAGATGCTGGAGTTCTTTTTCTTTTTCAGCTAAATTAATTTTTTGATTCTTTTGAATTAATTCTGCATTGAACAATTGGTTATCTTTAATCAACAATAGATTTTCTTTCTGCTTTATTTCTAACTCTCTTTTGGATTCTAAATTTGCCAATTCTTTTTGCTTATCTATAGAAAAAATTGAATCTCGCAGCTCTTTATAGTCTTTGTATGCTTCGAATGCTTTTTTGTAATCGCCTTTATCTGTGTAAGCATCAGATAATCTTTTTAAAGTTTTTGATTGATTGTCAGATTCGCCAATTTCTTTGAGTAAATCAATAGATTT
The DNA here is from genome assembly GCA_023957315.1 of Candidatus Kapaibacterium sp. NCBI lineage: Bacteria > Pseudomonadati > Bacteroidota > Eximiradiia > Eximiradiales > Kapaibacteriaceae (SeqCode) > Kapaibacterium (SeqCode) > Kapaibacterium sp. (SeqCode). The sequence goes on along the minus strand of JAMLHE010000018.1, from coordinate 59,984 downwards.
AAGAGAGTATTCAATCGATTTATTGAGATTTAGTTCTCTATTGAGACTTAAAAGATTGGTACCTTCACTTATTTTTGATAAAACCGTATCTTGAGATAAACTGTAATATAAAACCCCAATATTTCCAAGATTAAAAGCTATGCTCACTTTATCTCCCAGCTCCTCATGAATTTTAAGAGCATTATGATAAAAGTCTAATGCTTTTGAGTAGTGCAATTGAGATGCATAAATCATACCAATATTTCCGAAATCACGTGCCATATTAATTTTCACACCTAATTCCTCATTAATTTTTAGTGCTTTATGACAATATTCAAGTGCTTGGGGGTAATCAGATTGATAGAAATAAGTCATACCAATTCTCAAAAGGTTTGAAGCTATGCGGGATTTACTTCCTAATTCTTCATCAATTTTAAGCGATTTATGATAATAATCAAGTGCTTTGGGGAAATCAGATTGACGTAAATAAATCTTACCAATATTAGAAAGATTATTTGAAATATTAGTTTTTCTACCTAATTCCTCATTAATTTTAAGAGCTTTATAAATATATTCTAATGCTTTAGGGTAGTTCGCTTGAATGGAGTAAACAGTTCCAATATTGCCAAGATTATTAGCAATATTAGTTTTTCTACCTAATTCCTCATTAATTTTAAGAGCTTTATAATGAAATTCTAATGCTTTAGGGTAATCCGATTGACCGGAGTAAATATTACCAATATTACCAAGATTACTAGCTACACCTGATTTACTACCCAGCACTTCATAAATTTTAAGAGCTTTTTGATAATATTCGAGCGCTTTTAAGTAATCCGATAAGTATCTGTAAACTATTCCAATATTGTTTAAATTTCCAGCAGCTTGTTGTAAATAATCAATCTCCTCATTCAATTCCAGTGCTTTGTGGTAAAAATCCAACGCTTTGTGGTAATCGTTGAGCTCGGCATAATTTAGCCCAATAGAGTTGTAACAGTTAGCTTTACCAAATTTCCATTTTAGTTTTTCAGCAAGTTTTAGTCCTAGCTCGCCATATTTAATGCCTTCATCAGGATTAATTGAATTGTATAAAAATGATAAATCAGCCAATAAATTCACTGCATTAGTATCCTCCTTCATTTTGGGTAGTACCATAATAAGGGAGTCAATTCTTGCCTGACCACGCAACTGGGCTAAGCTAATATTTACTACTGCACAAAACATTACGGATAGTATTATCAATTTTCTCATATCCTCACTCCTATTATTGTTATATCATCAATTTGGTGCTTGTCACCTTGATGAGCTGCGAGTTCGTTATTTAATATTTTATATTGTTCTTTTAGAGGATTTTCGGCAATTGATTCCAGTAATGCCAAAAAGCGGCGCGTGCTGAATTTTTTGCCGTCTTCGTTCATCTGGTCGGCAAATCCGTCCGTAGTTAGGTAAAGTGTAATATTTTCTGATTTTTCGATTTCAATAGAATTGAATTGATATTCATCATTCTTTGTGCTACCGGCTATGCCCCGTTTGTCGGTTTTGATTATTTCCAATGTGCCATTCTTGAGATACAAAGGTCGCCCGGCGCCGGAGAACTGAATTTTATCTTGATGAATAGCAATTAGCGCTACTTCCATTCCGTCGCGTGTTTGATTTTCTGATAAACGTTGATTGAGCACGTCTGTTACTTTTTCATTAATATATGTAAGAATTTCAGCCGGGTCGCTTAATCTTTTGCCAAGAACCGCATCATCCAGAGCTGTAGATGCAATTACAGTTAGCATCGCTCCCGGAATGCCGTGCCCCGTGCAATCTACGACCGCCAAAAACTTGACTCCGTCCACTTCTTTGAACCAATACGAATCACCTGAGACAATATCTTTGGGCTTGAAGAAAACCATGACATCACTAAAAGCCTTGCCTAATGTAGCGTCCCACGGCAGTATCGCATTCTGAATTGTTGATGCATACCTAATTGATGCGTAGATTTCCTCACTTTTTTCCTCTACTAATAATTTCTGATTTTCAATTTCATTATTTTGAATTGCAAGTTTGTCGCTCAATTTTTTCTTTTCGCGAAAACGTAGGAAGGCAATACCAAAAGCCCCTAAAAGAACTATCGCTCCACCGCCAAGCAAGTATGATTGAAACTGTTGCGCCTTCTTCTGCGTATTTAAAATTGTTATTTCAGCATCTTTTAATTCATTTTCGCGAATCGCTTCGAGATTAGCAATTTCTTTGGATTTGTCCATGCTGAAAATGGAATCATTCATAATAGTATATTTTTCGTGATATTCAAGAGCTTTTGCCGGTTCATTTAATTTTTTATATGCCTCATATAAATTATGAAATATTTTAGGTTGCAATTCAGCAAGTCCAATACTGTCGGCAAGATGTTCTGCTTCTTTCGCAAATTGCAATGCTGACTGATAGCTGTTTTCTATTTTACTGTCAACTAAATAATCTTTCGATTCTCCTATTGTTCTTACAGAATCGTACATTTTTGCTTGATTTATATAATTACCGGCAAGCATATTTAAAGTATAAGCAGTCTGCCTATGATTCTGAATTTCAATATTTAATTTTAATCCTCGTTTTAAATAATCTAATGATTTATCAAGTTCACCCATTGATGTGAATAATGAACCCATATTTATTAAATTATTTGCAATTCGTGATTTATTCCCCAACTCTTCATTAATTTTCAGAGCTTTATGATAATATTCTAATGCTTTCGGGTAATCTGATTGTTCGGAGTAAATATTACCAATATTAGCAAGATTTGAAGCTATACCGGATTTATTTCCCATCTCTTCATTAATTTTAAGAGCTTTATGTAAATATTCTAATGCTTTCGGGTAATCTGATTGTTCGGAGTAAATATTACCAATATTACCAAGATTATTAGCTATATTTGGTTTCCTTCCCAATTCTTCATTAATTTTCAGTGCTTTATGAAAATATTCTAATGCTTTTGGGTAATCTGATTGAGAGCTGTAAATAACTCCCATATTTCCAAGATTATTAGCTATGTTTGATTTCTTTCCCAATTCTTCATTAATTTTCAAAGATTTATGAAAAATTTCTAATGCTTTCGGGTAATCAGATTTTCCAACATTATTAGTTCCAAGGGAATTATAGCAGTATGCTTCGCCTTCTTTCCAGTCTATTTCTTTTGCGAGTTCTAAGCCCTTTTCCCCATACTCAATTCCTGTGTCTGGGTCAATTCGATAATATTCGAAAGATAAATCAGCGAGCAATTTCACATGATTTGTGTCTTGCTTTCCTTTTGGTAATTCCTTAAGAAGCGAATCAATTTTCGATCGTCCACTCAATTGAGATTTTGCTGTATTTATCATAAATACAAGTGTTAGAATTAATATTAATATTCTCATAACCGTACCCCTATTATTGTTATATCATCAATTTGGTGTTTTTCACCTTGATGAGCTGCCAGTTCGTTATTTAATCTTTTATATTGTTCTTTTAGAGGATTTTCGGCAATTGATTCCAGTAATGCCAAAAAGCGGCGGGTGCTGAACTTTTTGCCGTCTTCGTTCATCTGGTCGGCAAAACCGTCGGTGGTGAGGTAGAGTGTAATATTTTCTGATTTTTCGATTTCAACAGAATTGAATTGATATTCATCATTCTTTGTGCTACCGGCTATGCCCCGTTTGTCGGTTTTGATAATTTCTAATGTGCCATTTTTTAAGTAGAGCGGTCGACCGGCACCTGAAAACTTAATCTTATCTTGATGAATGGCGAGTAGTGCGACTTCCATTCCGTCGCGTGTTTGATTTTCTGATAAACGCTGATTGAGCACGTCTGTAACTTTTTCATTTATATATGTAAGAATTTCAGCCGGGTCGCTTAATCTTTTGCCAAGAACCGCATCATCCAAGGCTGTAGAGGCAATAACAGTCAGCATTGCTCCGGGAATGCCGTGCCCCGTGCAATCTACGACCGCCAAAAACTTGACTCCGTCCACTTCTTTGAACCAATACGAATCACCTGAGACAATATCTTTGGGCTTGAAGAAAACCATGACATCACTAAAAGCCTTGCCTAATGTAGCGTCCCAAGGCAATATCGCATTTTGGATTGTAGAAGCGTACCGAATCGATGCATAAATTTCTTCGCTTTTCTCCTCTACTAATAATTTCTGATTTTCAATTTCATTATTTTGAATTGTAAGTTTATCACTCAATTTTTTCTTTTCTCGAAAACGTAGGAAGGCAATTCCAAAAGCTCCCAGAAGAACGATTACTCCGCCTCCCAACAAATACGATTGAAATTGTTGTGCTTTTTTCTCTGTATTTAAAATGATGATTTCAGCATCTTTAAGCTCATTTTCCCGTTTTGCATCAAGATTTGCAATTTCCTTTTGCTTATCCATCGAGAATACAGAATCTTGCAAGGTTTTAAATTCTTTGAATGCCTCAAATGCTTTTTTGTAATCACCTTTTAGTTCATAAGCTTCGGAGAGGTTATTTAAAATAAATAATTGATAATACAATTCACCGATTTCTTGGTATAGATTAATGGCTTGTTGAGAATATTCAATAGCTTTATTCAAATTAATCTCTTTATTTAGCATTAATTGCAAATTGTTTTCACTGTTCACCATATTTGAATCTTTAGATATTTTTAAATACAGTCCTCCAATTTGTCCCAAACCTAAAGCAATTCCTGATATACGTCCTATTTCTTCGTTAATTTCAATTGCTTTATGAAAAAACTCAAGTGCTTTTGGGTAGTCGGATTGCGTCATAAAAATATTACCAATATTTAAATGATTACTTTGAATCCCATATTTATTACCCAGTTCTTCATTAATTTCAAGTGCTTTATGATAATACTCTATAGCTTTTGGGTAGTCAGATTGTGAATTATAAACAACTCCAATAGCTTCAAGATTATATGCAATCCAATTTTTATTGTCTATTTCTTCATTAATTTTAAGTGCTTTGAGGTAATACTCTAATGCTCTATATCCGTCAGATTGGTCAGAATAAATCATTCCCATATTGTGAAGAGTGCCCGCAATTCCTCGTTTATTTTCTGTTTCTTCATGAATTTTAAGTGCTTTGTGATAATACTCAATAGCTTTTGGATAGTCGGATTGAGAATAATAAATCATTCCAATATTTCCATGAATTAGTGAAACTCCAGATTTATTCTCCAATTCTTCAAACATTTTAAGTGCTTTGTGAAAAGATTCAAGAGATTTGAGATAATCGGATTGGTAATAATAAGCAAGTCCAATATTATTAAGGAAACCTGCGACATTTTGTTCATTCCCCAATTCTTCATTAATTTTTAGTGCTTTGTGATAATATCCAAGAGCTATAGTGTAGTCGGATTTATCCATAAAACTATCACCTAATGAGCTATAACACCTTTCTATACCTTCTTTCCAACCAATCTTTTCAGCAAGTTTTAGTCCTTGCTCGCCATATTTAATTCCTTCATCAGGGTTAATTGAATTGTATAAAAAAGATAAATCCGCGAGCAAGTTGACATGGTTAGTGTCCTGCTTTGATTTTGGCAACTCCGCTTTCAGCGAATCTATTTTCGCTTGTCCCTGAAGTTGTGCAAAGCTTATGTTTACTGCTACAAAAAACATTACGAAAAATATAATCAAATTTCTCATATCCTTACCCCTATTATTGTTATGTCGTCAATTTGGTGTTTTTCGCCTTGATGAGCTGCGAGTTCATTGTTTAATATTTTATATTGTTCCGATAGTGGCTTATCGGCAATTGATTCGAGTAATGCCAAAAAGCGGCGGGTGCTGAATTTTTTGCCGTCTTCGTTCATTTGGTCGGCAAATCCGTCCGTAGTTAGGTAAAGTGTAATATTTTCTGATTTTTCGATTTCAACAGAATTGAATTGATATTCATCATTCTTTGTGCTTCCGGCTATGCCCCGTTTGTCGGTTTTGATGATTTCCAATGTGCCATTCTTGAGATACAAAGGTCGACCGGCACCTGAAAACTTAATCTTATCTTGATGAATGGCGAGTAGTGCGACTTCCATTCCGTCGCGAATATTGTTTTCAGCTAATTTTTGATTTAATACTTCTGTTACTTTTTCATTTATATATGTAAGTATTTCTACCGGGTCGCTTAATCTCTTGCCAAGAACGGCATCATCCAAGGCTGTAGAGGCAATTACAGTTAGCATCGCTCCCGGAATGCCGTGCCCCGTGCACCTTACGACCGCCTCAAAACTTGACTCCGTCCACTTCTTTGAACCAATACGAATCACCTGAGACAATATCTTTGGGCTTGAAGAAAACCATGACATCACTAAAAGCCTTGCCTAATGTAGCGTCCCAAGGCAGTATCGCATTCTGAATTGTTGATGCATACCTAATTGATGCGTAGATTTCCTCTACTTTTTTCCCTCTACTAATAATTTCTGATTTTCAATTTCATTATTTTGAATTGCAAGTTTGTCGCTCAATTTTTCTTTTCGCGAAAACGTAGGAAGGCATTACCAAAAAGCCCCTAAAAGAACTATCGCTCCACCGCCAAGCAAGTATGATTGAAACTGTTGCGCCTTCTTCTGCGTATTTAAAATTGTTATTTCAGCATCTTTTAATTCATTTTCGCGAATCGCTTCGAGATTAGCTATTTCCTTTTGCTTATCCATAGAAAAAACTGAATCTTGTAATGCTTTATATTCTTTAAATGCTTCGAAAGCTTTTTTATAGTTGCCTTTAAATTTGTATGATTCGGAGAGTGAATGTAACAAATTTGAATAGTTGTAAATTGCACCAATTTCAATATAAATCTTAAGAGCTTTTTCCGATAATTCAATGGATTTATTTAAATAAAAATCACTATTTAGAAATACTTGTGTTATAGGTTCGCTATTTTCAAATGTTGAATCTTGGGATAAAAAGAAATAAACGCTCCCAATATTTTCAAGATTTACAGCTATTCTAAATTTATTACCTATCTCTTCGTTGATTTTTAGTGCTTTATGATAATATTCGAGTGCTTTGGGGTAATCTAATTGGTATGTATAAATTGTTCCTAAGTTATCAAGATTTGATGCAATTCCAGATTTATTGGCAATTTCATCATCCATTTTAAGGGCTTTATGGAAATACTCAATGGCTTTTGGGTAATCGGATTGATTCTTATATATGATTCCAATATTTGCAAAGCTCATTGAAATCCCAGGCTTATTCCCCATCTCTTTTTCGATGTCGAGTGACTTATAATGATATTCAAGAGCTTTTGGATAGTCGGCTTGATAATCATAAATAAGTCCAATATTTCCTAGATGTCTGGCAATACCGGCTCTATTATTTAATTTTTCATCAATTTTAAGAGCCTTTTGATAATATTCAAGAGCTTTTAGATAGTCAGACTGATTCTCAAAAATTATTCCAATATTTCCCAGATGTCTGGCAATACCGGCTATATTGCCAAATTTTTCATCAATTTTGAGAGCTATAGTGAAATATTCAAGTGCTCTTGAAGGGTCAGATTTCCCTCCTACATAATTCACACCTAACGAACTATAACACTTTGCTTCTCCTTCCTTCCAATTAATTTTTCCGGAAATTTTTAATCCTTTATTTCCGAATTCAATACCTTTATCCGGATTAATTGAATAGTATAAAAATGATAGCTCTGAAAGTAAATTCACCGCATTTGTATCTTCCTTTATTTTAGGTAGCTCTTTAAGGAGTGAATCTATTCTCGCTTGACCCTCAAGTTGGGCTAAGCTTATATTTACTAAAGAAAAGAATCCTACGAAAAATATTATCAAATTTCTCATATCCTCACCCCTATTATTGTTATATCATCAATTTGGTGCTTGTCACCTTGGTGAGCGGCGAGTTCATTACTCAAGATTGTATATTGTTCTGATAATGGATTATCAGCGATTGAATTTAAAAGCTCAGTGAAACGTTTAGAACCGTATTTCTTTCCGGATTCGTTCATTTGGTCGGCGAAGCCGTCAGTTGTGAGATAGAGCATAAGACTTTCGTCTTCAAAATCGAGATTGTAATCTGTGAAAGTCCGCTCTTCCTCTTTCTGGCGTCCCCCGATGGAGTGTTTGTCACCCTTAAGTTCTACAAATTTCTTTTTCCCATTTTCGAATCGGATTATCCACAATGGTCTTTTTGCACCTGAAAAGACAACTTTCTTTTGCGTTTTATCGAAAGCAAGCAAGCAAACCTCCATGCCATCCATTTGCCGAGAATCTTCTACATCTTGCTTTAGAGTAGTTCGGACTCCTTCGTGCAACATTCGCAATATAACAGAAGGCTTTGTGATTCCTTGCAAAATTACAATTTGGTTAAGCAAATCATTGCCAATCATTGACATGAATGCTCCGGGAACGCCATGCCCTGTACAATCAACCACTGCGATAAATCTCCAATCTCGGGTTTCGGCAAACCAATAAAAATCACCGGAAACGACATCTTTTGGTTTGTAGAATATAATATTGTCGGGGAACAAGGCATTGAGTTCTGTTTTTGAAGGTAATATGACGGACTGAATATCTTTCGCATATTGAATTGAAGCCGTGAGTGCCCTATGTTGCTCTTCAATCAATGCTTTTTGCTCAGAAATTTCATTATTGAATTTCTGTAGTAAATCGTTTGAACTTATTAACTTTAATTCGCTATTGGCGCTTTGTTTGACGAAATACCATATGACAAACACAATAATAATACTTGCCGACATTACTCCAAAAAATTTCTCCATTTTCATCGTTTCGGGAGATAAGATTATTGGTTCGGAAATGATATTGGGGAAAAATATTGTGATGATAATACTGGATGTAGGCAGCATAAGTGCTATTATCAGTTTGACTTTATCTTTTAAACTGAACAATAAAAAAACTACACCAAAACTTGCTATAGTGAGAAAGTGTTGATTTCCTGTTCCGCCGGACATTAATTCCTTCATTAATGGACCTGCAGTACCTGATACCATTAGAAAAAATTTAGCAAAATCATAATACTGCTTTGTATTCATATAATATGCGAATAGAAATAGCACAGTTGAAGCTATTGAAATCAAACTGTGATAGAAATCACTTGTATATAAAAACAAAAAGATACGCAAAAAGGCGACACCGGAAGCCAGTAAAAGTATGTAATTTGTTATAATTACACCCTTTTCTTCATGAGCTGTCATTCCGGGCTTTACGCCTTTTGTGGTAATATTCTTTATGAAACTCTTGTTCATTTGAGGGATTTCCTCCTTTTATGCACAATGAATACGTAATAAATATCTAACAGCAGAACTACCGTTGTGATGAACATCAGAAAATAATTTTCGTTCCAATGCCAAACTAAAGCAACTGATATTAAACCAGTCCCGAGCATTTTATACCAAGCTACATGATATGAGAAGAGCGATTTATCGGCATGATTGACAAATAGGAATATGTATAATGCTGAAATCATAATATTGTCGAGGTATGCTGAAATTGTTCCAATTTCTGTATCGTATCCGGCATTTTTAAATGTATAGAAAAATATCAATCCAAAAATAACAGTGATGATAGCTACTATTTTAGAATTATCGCGAAAGAATGGGTTTTGGAACTGTTTGTAACCATATTTCAAAATTCCCCAAAATATGAAACAATCAAAGAAAAACCACAAACTATAGCCTATTTGAATCGAAGTTCCCATATAGTCGCCCACAGAGCTACCGAATGGAAAGCTCCAAATGAATTCCCAAGCAATATTCAGGCAGACAACTATTAGTGGAATCTCTACAAATTGTTTGGATTTGATATTTTTAATATAGATTATATATGTAAGCAGCCAAAAAATACATCCAATTATAAATAGAATCATTTGAGGTAGATTCAAATTTTGAAGATTTAGCAAATTATCCATAGATTTACCTCTTTTTAAATAATGATTGCAAATGATTGTCTAATTGCCAATCTTTACGAAGACTTGGAGGAATATATATGCCGGTATCTTCGCCTTCGGCTATATATTTTTCCAAACCAATCATAAGTTTCATATTCACGTAATGTGAAGTTATTTTAGAAATAAAACCTCGACTTTCGAATTTCAATAGCCATATACCTAATATAAATGAGATAACAGCAATTGGATTGTATAATTTCGGAGTACGAACCCCGACAAGTTTTGTAGTATTGTCGCCCAAAAGTCTATGCATCATAATCGGCACTACATCATATAAATACTTTTCATGCAATATTTCATCTAAAAATTCTACCAATAGATTAGTGAGGTCACTTCCTGCCATCGTGGGTTTAAAATGTCTTTCGGTAATCATTTGCCAAGTTTGGAGCGCTGTATGATAGTCAATCGGCATTAATTTCTCGTCAATGCCAATCAGATACCCGACACATTTCCACAAATGCAATATTGCGTCCTTTTCAGCTACAGAAATCGTGAAACCAAGACGTTCCATTCCTTCTATAACCACGCAAGAAAATGCGAGCATTGTGCCTAACAAATCTTCCTGATTAATCGGGTAACCGTAATTATTCGGATCGTATTCGATTTTCCCGCGATTTACCTCATTCATAAAGTAATATCTGATTGAGGCGTGCATCAGTCTAACTTTGAGTGATGTTGCAATGCCTCGCCCATTTTCTTCCAATCCTCCGGGTGACATTACATCAAGAACAAATTGTGCAGTTTGGGCTACACGTCTTCGGGTATGGGTGGTCAGACGTCCCGTTTTATACAAGACTTCGGCACCTTTGCCACAAGCGTAACATTCCGGGAGTGATTTGCAAAAATAGGAAACTACGAAAACGGGTCCAATTCGAGTGAAAGCATTTTGGGCAATTTCGATTTTTGATTTGTCAGCCCAAGCAGGAAGACTTGAGTTTTTATTTACATAGTCAGTGAAGTCTGACGGGATGCCGGGTTTGTGCAATTGGTTGTTGTAAACCAATGATTTGAAGAAAACATTAATCTCCTTTAATTCATGCTTTTTAACAACTTCACTTATGAAATCGTCAGCATGAGAATCTCCTAATTGTCTGGCATTGTCAAGAATAACATTTGTAATCTGCTCCAATTTAGTTTACCCTAATTTATTTGCAAACTACAAAAATATGCTATATATTCATTTTTTCCAATTAATTTATATTAACATTACAACGTATAATTAACTTTAATAAAGTTTATGTGAACTTTATATTTATATTCAATGAAATGTATAATTATAAGTTACTAAACAGATGGAATATGTCACAATTCAATACCAACAATTGTAATATCGTCAATCTGGTTTCTGCTGCCTTGGTGAAAAGCTAATTCGCTAAGTAATATCTCATGTTGTTCTTTGAGTGGTTTCATTGATATTTTTTTCAATAGTTCAAGAAATCTCTTTGTACCAAATTTTTTCCCCTCTTCGTTCATTTGGTCAGCATAACCATCGGTAGTTAAATAAATTTTCATCCCATCGTGAATCGGACATACATGAGACTTATATTCATAGTCTAAATTGTTCAAATAACCTGCAATGCCTTTGCGGTCTGTCTTGATAATCTCGAGTTCCTTGTCGAAAATATAAAGCGGTCGTCCTGCACCGGAAAATTGCAATTTTTCCTTATGAATTGCTACCAATGCTATTTCCATACCATCTCGTGATGTGTTTTCTAAATCTCGTTGGTGAAGAACTTCCGTAACTTTCATATTTATATTGTGCAATATTTCTGATGTATCGGTGAGTCTTTTGCTTACAACAGCATCATCAAGAGCAGTATTAGCAATAACGGCTAACATCGAACCCGGCACGCCATGACCGGTGCAATCTACAGCTGCCACAAATTTAATTCCATTTACACTTTGGTACCAATAACAATCACCTGAAACTATTGCTTTGGGTTTGTAAATTGTAAAGTGCTCTTTGAAGGAATTCGCAAGTGTATTTTCCCAAGGCAGTAAAGCATTTTGAATAGAAGAAGCATAACGAATTGAAGAAAAAACATGCTCGTTCATTTCTTCAAGGTTTGCTCTTTGAATCTCAATTTCTTGATTTTGAAAAGTTAATTTTTCGCTTAACTTCTTCTTTTCTCTAAATCTAACGTATATTGTTGTCAACAAAATTATGAGGAAGAATACGCTGCCAAACAATATTGATTTGTACAAATCATTGATATGGTCAATGGCTTCCAAACTTTTAATTTTTTCATCTTTTAGTTGATTGTCACGTTCTGCAATTGATTCAGATACTTTTTTATTTTCCGATGAGAATATGCTGTCTTGCATAGTTTTATGCTTTCTGAAGGATTCGTAGGCAGCTTGATAATCACCTAATAATTCACACACAAGTGCTAATTTTTCGTGATAATATGATAATTTGTGAATGTCGTCTAATTCTGTCAAAACACTAATCGCTTTATTGAGATAAAAATAGCTTTTATTCAAAATTGTATCTTGCAGAGCTTCATCCAAAACCATTGTTCTATTATTGGTGTCTCCACTCGGAAAAAGAATTTGGTTCAAATAAGTAGTACCGATATTACCATAGTTTATGGCTCTACCGTTTGGATTGTCAATTTTTTCATTAATTTCTAATGCTTTATGGAAAAATTCTAAAGATTTAGCATAATTGCCGATTTTTTGCTGAACATCTCCCAAGTTGCTATAATTATTAGCAATTGAACGCTGATTACCAATTTGCAAATTAATTTCGAGTGATTCGTTGAAGTATTCAATTGCTCGCAAGTAATCATTTTGGTGAGTATATATAACTCCAATATTATTAATGTTGTTAGCCAAATTAACCTTTCTACCTAATTCAGCATTTATATCTCGAGCTTTTAGATAGTACTCAATCGCTTTATCAAAAATATTCTGACGAGAATAAATCAACCCAATATTCTCTAAATTATTAGCTACGCCGACTTTTCTGCCAATTTCTTCATTTACCTTTAGGGATTGAAAATAATTTTCGATTGCCTTGTTATAATTCAACTTATTTCGATAAATATTTCCAATATTAAATAGATTACTGGCAATAGCATTCTTTTTACCTAATTCTCGATTAATTTTCAAAGCCTTTTCATAATATTCGAGAGATTTATCATAATCATATTCTCTGGAATACATTATGGCAATATTATTGTAATTAGTAGCAATACCGCTTTTATATTGAATCCGCATATTGATTTTGATAGATTTCTCGAAATAATCTAATGCTTTTTGATTCTCCGAAAGTGACATGTAGTTAGTACCAATGGCATTGTATGCTTCCGATATACCTTTGTCCCATTTAATTTTGCTTGCTAAGTTGAATGCCATATTTCCATAGTCAACACCTTTTTGAGGGTTGATTCCTTGGTAACTGAAGGACAATTGCGCCAATAATATTACTCCGGTCGAATCATCACGCAAATTTGTAATTTCGTTCAATAGCGAATCAATCCTTTGTTGTCCTTGAACTTGAGATAGTACAATTTGATTACTGAGTAATAAAATTGAAAACAGCAGTAATATAAATCTCAATTTCATAATTTCTCGGACTCCAATCAAATTTATTTAACTTACAAATGTAAGAAAGGAATCTATTCAATCCTAATGAAATCGGCATTTGTTATATTAAATAATTTTCATTTTGGGAGATTTCGAGGCAAAATGTATGTGCAAGACGCACTTATGCTTTATGTTAATCTAACAATGAATAAGTGCTAATCGTGCTTTGCGGTATTTCACAAAAAAAAGGGAGCATTTGCTCCCTTTAAATTAAGTTTTAAATACTTTATTGCTTTTTATCTATCCGAGTTGGTCCGGCATTCCGAACTGAATCAGGACAACCTTCCGCAAATAGTTTGAAATTCTCTATATAACGTGCGGCAAGACTATCGTATTTGTTCCAATACTCATCTTTATTGCCCCAAGCATTTGATGGTTCCAATACGTCTTCGGGCACTTCAGGACATGATAGTGGCACTTTGAATCCGAAAACTTTATCAGTTCTGAATTCCGCATTATCCAATTTTCCGTCAAGTGCTGCATTGAGTAAGTTTCGGGTATGACGAATGCTGATACGTTTGCCGACACCAAACTTGCCACCAACCCAGCCGGTATTGACTAACCAACATTTTGTGCCGTGCATTTCCATTTTCTTACGTAGCAAATCAGCATAGTAAAATGGATGATGTACCATAAATGGAGCTCCAAAACAAGCACTGAACGTGATTTCGGGCTCGATTCCAAGTCCGATTTCAGTTCCGGCAATTTTCGAAGTGTAACCACTTATGAAATGGTACATGGCTTGTTCCATATCTAATAGAGCAATAGGTGGCAAAACACCGGTTGCATCACAAGTTAGGAATATTATATTTTTCGGATGCGAGTAAGCCATTTTTTCTTCGACCACATTAGGAATGAAATCCAATGGATATGAAGCGCGAGTATTTTCAGTCAATTTATCATCATCGAGGTCAATTTTGCGAGTAGCATTGTCATAGACAACATTTTCTAAAATTGTACCGAAACGTTTTGTACAATCGTGAATTTGTGGTTCGTGTTCAGCAGAAAGTCTGATAACTTTTGCATAGCATCCACCTTCAAAATTAAACACACCGGAATCGCTCCAACCGTGTTCGTCATCGCCAATTAGTTGACGATTAGGGTCTGCCGATAAAGTGGTTTTACCTGTACCCGATAGCCCGAAAAATAGAGCCACATCTTTCATTTTGCCAACATTTGCCGAGCAATGCATCGCCATAACTTCTTTGAGTGGCAATAAGTAATTCATTACGGTAAATACAGATTTTTTAATTTCGCCACCATAACTTGAACCAAGTACAAGCCCGATTCGTGCAGCAAAGTTCAACACAATCGCTGTTTCGCTTCTGGTACCGTCAATTCTTGGGTCGCAGCTAAATTTGGGAGCAGCAATCATTGTAAATTCGGGAATGTGCTTTTTGTATTCATCACGAGACTTGGGCAAAATGAACATATTGCGAGCAAAAAGGCTTTGCCAAGCATGTGTTGTTATAATTCTGACAGGAAGTTTGTAATCCGGGTCTGCACCCGCATAACAATCCTGAACAAAAAGTTCTTCGCCTTCAAGAAATGCTTGCAATCTGGAGAATAGAACGCCAAATTTTTCGGCAGAATACGGGCGGTTATAAACACCCCACCAAATGTTGTCATGATTTTCGGATTCGCTGACGATAAATTTATCGTTTGCAGCGCGAGCCGTCCATTTACCTGTATGTACCACGAGTGGACCGCCATCGGTAACATGTGCTTCGCCACGGAAAACTGATTCCTCGTACAATGCCGAAGCCGGCAAATTCCAAAAAACTTTATCGAGGTTTATAAGACCGTGATTACTTAGTTTATAGTCGGACGCAAGTTCGCCGGCTTGTTTTACTGCAGGAGTATCAAAATCTAAATATTTCATAACCAATCCCTCACTAATTTTCGTTCACCAATATATAATTCGTTTGGAGCATTGGGGTCCAAAGCCCATTTTATTCTTTCAATTCCTTCTGTAATTTCACGTACAGTACCGCAAGTTGATAGTCTGAGGAAGCCGTCTAAGCCAAATTCGATTCCGGGCATAGTAAGAACTCTCACTTTGTCCAATAAAAATTTGGATAATTTTGTGGAATCTTTTTGATAATAGCTGAACTCTGCGAAGCAATAGAAAGTACCGTCCGGCTTGTAGGCTTTTACTCCATCAAAGGAATTGAGCCTATCCATCATAATATTTCTATTATTTTCCAAAGTCAATCTAAGGCTTTCGACCGAAGATTGTACTCCATTAATAGCTGCTACGGCTGCAATTTGAGTAATTGCGGAAGGACCCGAAGTCTGATGTGCCTGAATGTTGGTCATAGCTTCAATCAATCTTTTGCTGCCAACTGCCCAACCAATTCTGAAACCGGTCATAGCATATTGCTTGGAAACTCCGTTAACAACGATTAGCTTAGAATTTTCAGAGGTATCTTTGGCGTAATTATAGCAATTAAGCGGCTTTTTACCATCGAAAATCAAACGATGGTAGATATCATCCATTATCAACCAAATGCTGCGTTGTTCGCAAAATTCGACAATTTCTGCGATGAATTTTTCGGAATACATAGCACCTGTCGGGTTGTTTGGGCTATTGATGATGATACATTTTGTATATGAAGTGACTCTTTGTTCGATGTCTTGCAAACGCGGGTAAAAGGAACCGTCTTCGGCATGAACGGGCACCGGAACTCCGCCGATGAGTTTCACCATTTCCGGATAACTAACCCAATACGGCGCCGGGAAGATTACCTCTTCTTGAGGATTGAGAATAGCTTGGAGAGCAACCATGATTGATTGCTTAGCTCCGCTCGAGGCTATAATATTTTCGGGCTCGACTTTGCGGTTATAAAATTCTTCGGTGTACCTGATTATTGCTTTTTTGAGGGCTGGAATGCCATCAGCAGGAGTATAACGGATTTCTCCTGAATTGACAAATCCGGCAACTGCCATTAATGCTTCAACGGGAGCTTTTGTTTTAGGCTCGCCGCCACCGAGATGAATAACCGGTTCTCCTTTTTGCTTCAGGATTGCAGCTGTCTCATTCAACTTGAGAGTAGCCGATACACTGACTGATTTTCCGATTAAACTTAAACTCATTGTTTACCTTTGTTTAATGTGAATTTAATTTAAAACATACAATTAAAATGAAAATTTTTTACAAAATCATTTTTAAAATACAAACTTACCGAAAAATTAGATATTATGTCACAATAAAAAAACATTTTCGATGCAATATGTACTTTTCATGTCACAATTTTACTAACTTAACTTTGTAAATTAGCATAATCTAAATTTTTATTTAGTTTGTAGAAATATCAAGAAATTATGTGAATATGTTTTGAACAAATGTAAATTATTGTTAATTTTACCAAATTTGAAAAATTATATTTGGATATTGTTTAATGAAAAAGTTCGCTACTATATTAATAATACTAATTGTTGCTTATGGTTCTGTCGAAATTTATGCAACCAAAACAGGTCGTGCAACCAGAACTTCAACTATTTCTGCGGGATGTGCGGGCTCAGGATGCCATGCAAGTTCCAAAAACACCGCAGTTCAACTTACAGCAACAAGTTCAAAAGGGAACTTTATCTTTAAACCGGAAGAATCTGCTTCAATTACTATCAAAGTAGCACATTCTACCGCTGCAGGAGCCGGAGTAAATGCCGCTATTAAGACTTCGATAACAGGCGAAGACAACACGGGAACCATAAGCGCCGTAAGCGGTACAAAAACAATTGGAGGAGAAATAACTCATTCAACCCCAAAGGAAATGTCCAATGGATACGCTGAATTCGGTTTTACTTGGAAAGCCCCAAAAGTACCCGGGAAATATTACTTAAGGGCTATCGGTTGCGGCGTAGATTTAGATGACAAAGCTCAAACCTCTGAACAATGGAATTGGATGGAACCTATAGAGGTGATTGTAAAAGGCATTACTATCACCGAGCCAAAATCGGGAATCGATTTTTGTGTCAACAATAAAGCTTATATACGATGGTCTTTAGCCGGCATTACTCATGTCAATATCGAGCTATCGAGTGATGGAGGCAACACGTGGTCATTTATGATTGTTAGCAATTTCAATGCTGTGGGCGGTGCTTATGTGTGGGATGTTCCGGCAGGATTTAAGCAAGGTGACAATTATAAATTGAAGATTTCTGATGTCAATGATGCTACTGTTGCGACAATATCGGATAGATTTGGCATTTTCGGTAATTTCACTATCACAAAAGACCCGATTCCGGCAACATTATGCGTAGGTGATGATTATAAGATGTGGGTCGAAGTCGAAGGCACAGGTATAAAATACCAATGGCGAAAAAATGGGCATCCAATACCCGGAGCAACGGATTCGGTTTATACAATTAAAAATGTTCAAGAAAATAGCGATGGACATTACGGAGTGTTGCTTAGTTCCTCATGCAACATAATCATGCCGACTAAGGATGCTGAAATTCTTGTCAGAGGAAGCACTAAAATACTTCAACAACCATCTTCTTATAACGCTTGTATTGGTGAAGAGGTCGCCTTTTACGTCGAAGCTGACGGATATTCGGTAACATACCAATGGTATAAAAATAATTCTGAAATTAAAGATGCAAAAAGTGATTCGTATGTAATTTCGTCGGTTCGCGCTGAAGACGTCGGCAATTACACTTGCAAGGTGACAGGATATTGCGGCGCACCGATTACTACTAATATTGCAAAATTAGCCTTAAACAGCGTCCCAACTTTAACAAAACAGCCAAGCTCGCAAACATTATGCGAAAAACAGAACCTTAACCTTAGCGTTACAGCAACCGGGCTCGAACTAATCTACACTTGGTACCATAATGGCAGTAAAATTGGAACGAACAGCCCTAATTTGTCTGTTACAAATTTGACACCTTCAAACGCCGGTGAATATTATTGCGAAGTCAGAAATCCTTGCGGTACTATCCAAAGCAACAAAGCGACAATTAAGGTTGACCCTCTACCTAAAATCACTTCTCAGACAAATATCCAACAAGTTGTTGTGGGCGAAACGGTTACATTACGAGTAACTGCCGAAGATGCAGATTCGTATCAATGGTATAAAAACAATGTTATTATCGAGGGTGCCAACACACCGGAATATATCATTGAAAATTCCGTTGAAGATGACAGTGGTAATTATCAGTGTCGTTTGAAAAATAGTTGTGGCGAAGTAAATTCGATTATTATAAAAGTGTCGGTATTATTGCCCCAACCGGGTGCAAGAATGAAATATTCAGCATCAAACATCAATTTTGACGTAATTCCATTAGGTTACGTACTTGACACAACCTCATTTATTATTCATAATGTTGGCGATGCTGATTTATTGATAGATAGCATTAGAATCGGTGGATTGAATATTGACCAATTTGAGATACTCGCTCCCGGGGATTCGGTGACAATACTGCCGAATGATTCTTTAGCATTATCAGTTAAATGTACTCCGACGATTTCAGGTTCCATTTCGGCACATCTTAAATTCTTTACGAATTCGATTACAGATGCCGGATTATTCAACCTTTATTCGTTCGGAGGAATATTCCACGTCATTACTAACAGGAAATCAGTATTTTTCGGGACGCTCGAAATAGGCGAATCCGACAGTCGCGAGTTCACCATGCTTAACCAAAGCAATTACAAAGTCAAAATTGTTGATATTGTGATGGAATGCAATGAATCGGAAAGCTCGTTCGAATTGGTGCAACCGACATTACCTTTCACAATTGACGAATCATCATTAGAATACATCACTATGACATTTTCGCCGAAATACGAAGGCGAAATTGATTGCCAAGCATATTTTGTATTCGAGCGCATTGACAGTACAGTTCAAGTGGAATTCTTGGGCAATGGTTTGCCGACAAGTGTTGAAGATTGGAGCAACTTAACGCTTTTATTCCCAAATCCGGCAACTGATTACATCGAAATAAGCTACACCTCTATCAACCCTACGGTTAACCGTAGGGTTGATGAAACTGCTGAAATAAAAATCTTCAACACGCTTGGTGAATGTGTAATGACCACTCCTCACCCTTCGACAGGCTCAGGGAGCGGCAATTTAAGAATTGATATTTCGCATCTCACTCGCGGTGTTTACTTCGTAAAAATCGGCGAAGATGTGCAAATATTTGTGAAGGAGTAAGCATGAAAAGTATTATCAATATTGTATTAATTATTTGGATTTGCTGTTTTACAAATTCTATGGCTACTGAAAATTGGAAAACAGTATATAATTTAAAAGCAAAGAATAGTTTGGGCTCAAATGCATCTGCTCATTATATTGGTATAAAATCGCCTAATAAAAAAGACCTTTTAGTTGTTTCGAATATGGATTATCGGTCACCTTTTATGGTAAAAAGTTCAGATAGCGGATTGACTTGGGAAATAAAGCATAAAGAGAAATTCCCCGGCAATTATGATGGAGTATATTTTGCTCCAAGCAGAGCTAATGCCTTTGCTTATCCTGATACAACGCTTGCTATGGTTGTTTGTGATTCAGGATATTATTATTATTCAACCGATAATTGCGAAACTTGGACTAAGGACAGATTTGAAAATCAATTGAGGTCTTTTCAGATTAGCTTTTGGAATAACAAAGTTGGTATTGTTTTTCAGGTCTTACTTGAAAACAAACAAGTAATACAAAAGACTATTGATGGTGGTATAAATTGGTATAGAATTGATGGGCCTGAATTAATCAACGAAAATGCAGTGAGTTACCTCGAAACTCACGGTGATGGAATTGCATATTTTATTGAAGTAGATAATAAGGTAGATTCGGTTTATTATTTTCATAAATCAACTGATTACGGTGAAACTTGGAGTGTTTATCCGGGTCCCGAGATTCCTCCATTCGGTGGTTTTTATTTTTACAACGAAAACCTTGGTTTCTGTTATGATGGTGAAGAATACAGTTCAGTAGGTGGAATGACTAAGGTTATTAGGCGAACTTCTGACGGTGGTAAATCGTGGAAGGTTGTCATGGACACTGTAATAATCCCAAATGACCCTATAGTGGATATTCACTTTGCTGATACATTAAACGGAATAGCAGTTGCATTAGCAAATATATTTTGGACTAATGACGGTGGTAAAACTTGGATTGAAGATACGAGTTTCAGTTATATAAGTCATCCGGACAGAATCAGTTATGTTTATATGATTGATAAATATAATGCAGTTGGTATTGCAATGAATAGTTACAATAACATCTACCGCTATACAGGTGTTGACCCGTCAAGTGTTTCGCAAAGTTTCCCGATTAAGCAGTTGAAACTATTTCCCAACCCGACACATGAATTGTTGCAAATTGAATTAGCCGACGCTCATATTTATGATGAATATCTGATTTATGATGCCAAGGGTGCATTGCTGCAAAAGTCTCTATTTACGGGTGAAGTGCCAATCGGCGAACTCCCCAAAGGTGCATATTATTTGTTATTGTATTCGCCCACGCGCACCGGTTATGGGCAGTTTGTGAAGGAGTAGTCCGCCAAATCACTTCGCTCTACAAGGGCAAATTAGTGTCTTAGTTTCGGCAGAGATTGTAAATTCAGCAAATGGTTCGAAATTTCGGACCATTTGCTTTACATTGTCGTAGCCTTTGTTGACTCCGTCAGTGTTTCGCATCCAATAATCGTAGGCTTCGTCGCTATCATAGTCGCAAAATTGCTTCAAAATTGATGCTGAAACGTAGCCAGATTGATGCCATCCGTTCCAACAATGGAAATAGATTGGACCCTCGTTTTTACGATTGATAACATCATAAACCATCTGAATGATTTGCTTGATTTCAGCTTTTGAATTGCCCGTAATCTGGTGGTAATTTAGAGTATTGCCGTTGGCTTCGAGTTGCTTTTCAGACGAATCAAAGTTCTTGGAGTAAAGATAGACAGCATCCGAGAAGCCTTCGATGCACAAATTCATCATACCGTCGGGAGGCAAAGGATTGTGATTGTCGCGTTTGGCGGTATTGTGGTAGTAGTTATTTGCACCGCCACGATAAGCTACGCCATGTAAAATGGGGCGCATATTTCGTGTACCGTATAATTCAGGGTGCCCGTTGCCGAAATTATCAGTGATTTTCTCGTCTGTGCAATTCACTTTATATCGCTCCGAATAGTAATGAACTTGCTCGTCCAAAGTTTTCATCTGAGCTTGAACGCCGATGAAGCCCATGAACACAAATAAAATCGGTACAAGTATGAATTTTAACTTTTTCGCTACGAAATATCTATTTTGCATTTTTATAATCCTCTATTTAAAGCTATTTTACACGAAGCAAGAGGAATATGATTTTATGAACGATTTCAAACTAAAACAAAAAGCTGCCTCAGAGAAGCAGCTTTCGTTTATAAACACATACACAAGATGATTACTTATATTCAGCCATACCGCTCAATTTCACAGTATATTCTTTGTTTGTTTCATTGAAAGTGATATTCATTTTAGACGGATACCAACCTGCCGCCGGATATTTTGCAGGTTTTTTGATAGCTTTGTCCAAATTTGGTTTAGTTTTCAAATATTCTATTGTTATCATCGGCTCATAGAAGTGCATTTTGCCGTCGTAATAGCCATATATGAAAGTTTCGGTAAAAGTACCACCATTGAGTTCTGGTGAAGTCATATCAATAGCATGAAGCCCCATCTTGGGGATAACAACACTTCCCTGAGGTATCATATACCCTTCGGCTATGTAGTCAGCTTCAGGCATTTTATAAGCTTTTTCCTCATCCTCTCCTATTCCGGAGATACCGTCACGAGTTACTTCATCAATCATATAAAAATGTATGTCGAAGTGTGGGACATCATAAATTCCGGGTGGTTCGTGTCCCATTGGACTCCAATCAATTGAAATATGCTTTACATTTGTTGGTCCGGCTTGCGCAGGAACGGATAAAACCAATTCGGACATTTGGTCTCCAAGCCCTTCTAAAGAAGTTTCGCTGAAAACAATTCCAATCGCAGCAGGATTGCCCGAATTGTCCAATTCTACGAAACTTTTGGCATTCCCGTTTCCGAGTACTTTAGTTTCGGAATAAAATGTTCCGGCTTTAGAATTATTTGTGGCATCATCAGAACATGAAACCAAAACAATTGCGAATAACGCAATAAGTGATAAAATCAATCTATACATAAAAGCATTCCCTTATAAAAAGTTAGACTTAACAGAAAATTAACATACACAAACGTAATAAATATTTTAGTTTTCACAAAATTTTTTTTAAAAAAATATTCATAGTAGGAAAAATTTTTGCGGACAAACAAAATAATTGCCTGGAACTAAAATTTTTTTTATGTTTGAAACTAAATTTTATTCGTTACGTATTATAATTTTTTTTATGTTTAAAGTAAGCATTTTTACAAATTAAATTTTTTGTTTTAAATTCAGGGAGTGTTTTTATGAGCAAAGGTTTACGTATAGCAGCAATTGCAATCGTTGTAATTATAGTAATAATCAGCGGATTGTTTATTTATATATCCAATTTTCTGCCGAATATATCAGCTGCACAGGATTTGAAGGTTGAATTAACCGATGAACGTGTAGAGCGAGGCAAATACTTAGCAAACCATGTGATGCTATGTATGGATTGCCATGCAGAAAGAGATTTCTCGCTTTTTGCGGGACCACCTAAACCGGGAACGATGGCTGCCGGAGGTGATATTTTTGACCAATCAATGGGTTTCCCGGGAGTGTTTGTATCTAAGAATATTACTCCATTCGGGATTGGGGATTGGACTGACGGTGAATTGTTCCGATTATTAACTACAGGTGTAAATCGTGACGGTGACCCGATTTTCCCCGTAATGCCATATATGAATTATGGCAAAATGGACCCCGAGGACATCAAATCGGTTATTGCATATCTTCGTACTTTGGAACCGATTGAAACTAATCATCCGGAATCAAAAGCAGATTTCCCGATGAGTTTAATTATGCGGACAATTCCTGTTGAAGCAGATTTGCAGCCTATGCCGTCGAAATCAAGTATTGTTGAATACGGACAATATTTGACAAATGCCGCTGCTTGTGCAGATTGCCACACTAAATTTGAAAAAGGAAAATTTGTTGGCGAATTATTAGCCGGAGGACGGGAATTCACATTTCCTGACGGTACACTAATGAGAACTCCAAACCTTACGCCTCATGCGACAGGTTTAGCAAGTTGGACAGAGGAAGCATTTGTCAATAAATTCAAATCTTTCGTTGATAGTGCTTATGTGCCTCACCCTGTCAAACCCGGCGAATTTCAAACATTTATGCCGTGGCAAATGTATGGTGGCATGGATGAAGAAGATTTGAGGGCAATTTACGCTTATTTACGAAGTCTCCCTCCTGTTGACAACCAAGTGACATTAATCACAGCAGCCAAGAAATAAGATTAATTCTTCATTTAAACTTAAAAAGGACGCGTATAAAAGCGTCCTTTTTTTTGTAATTTTTAATGTCTAAAAGCATGATAATTAATATTAATCAACCATTTAATATTCCGAGAAAAGAATTATAAGTTGATTCATCAATTAGCTGTTCAGAATAAGCTAAAGTTACAGTTGCTAATGACATAGCAATGTAAGCATCTCGCAAATGAGGCTGTTGGGCTAATTTTTCGATATGCGATTTAACTACATCAACATCACCCCTTGCGATTGGTCCCGTCAAGGGAAAACTC
This sequence comes from Candidatus Kapaibacterium sp., assembly GCA_023957315.1. Classification (NCBI taxonomy): domain Bacteria; kingdom Pseudomonadati; phylum Bacteroidota; class Eximiradiia; order Eximiradiales; family Kapaibacteriaceae (SeqCode); genus Kapaibacterium (SeqCode); species Kapaibacterium sp. (SeqCode). The sequence goes on along the minus strand of JAMLHE010000018.1, from coordinate 35,803 downwards.
TTATCGCCCAAACTATTAATATTATTCTCGAGAGTTGTTTTCAAGATTTCGGGCAAAAATACAGAGGAATCAACTCCTGATGTCTCAGCTATTTGCTTTGCTAATTGAATAGCTGCCGTCATTAGATTGGATGAAGCTACTGCCGATAGGTGATATAAAGACTTTTGTTTCAGCACATTAGCACTCAATCTAACCGGAATTCCCTTTAGCGATGCAATTATTAATTCAACCGTTGAATAAATTTCATCACTTGATTCAATGCCCCAAGGAATATTATTGAATGATGAAATATTTTCGGCAAAAAAGGTTTGGTATGGATGGCAGGCTGCTACATTTGCACCCTTATCAATTAATGGCTGGAAAATATCAATTCCGATGGAACCTGCACAATGTATATAAAATGTTATAGCATGATTGATAGCATTATTAGCAGTCAATTTCTGAATTGCTCCGGATAAATTCTTGTCATCGGTACAAATGAATATGCAATCGCAATTTATATCTATCGTATTAATTGAGCGATAAACTGTTGATGTCCCTGCTAATTGCGTAATTTTGTCATAACTCGAATTCGACCGTGCTACAAGCCAGCTTAATTTATTATCCTTCGATAATAATTTAATTAAACTTGTGCCTAATTTTCCTGTGCCGATAACTCCAAATTTCATATTTATCAAGGATTAATTTCTATTTCAAAAGCATCTTTCGAATCTTTAATTAAATATCCAGCATCAATGATTTTCGCTCTCAATTCATCCGCTAATGCCCAATTTTTATCCTTTTTAGCTTGCAATCTTGCTTCGGCTAATTCAGTTATTTCGCTTGGAATTAGCTTTTCCGTAGTTGGGCGTTGCTCAAATTGCCAAATGGCAAAAATATGATTAAGTTCGTTCAGAAACGCAAGCATTTCATTTTTAGATTCAGAATCGGCATCTGCTGCTTTATTTTCATTCATAAAAACAAACAAATTAGCCAAAGCTTTGGGTGTATGCAAGTCATTGCCCAATTCGCCAAAAACCGAATCGCGTAATTTAGCAACGTCGAAAGCATTTTTTCCTAAATTTGAATCGTCCATCAAATCGTAAATATATTCTTGAATTCGCATTCTTGCTTTGCGAGCAGCCGAAATGCCATCATGAGTGAAATTATATTTTGTGCGATAATGAGCCGAAAGCATCGCAAACCTTATGTCGAGCGGGTCGAGAGATTTGTTGATTAAATCACGCAAAGTAAAGAAATTTCCTGCGGATTTGGACATCTTTTCGCCTTCGACTTCCAGAAAATCATTGTGCACCCAATAACTGGTAGGCTCGCAACCGTAACCGGCTTTGCTTTGAGCGATTTCATCTTCATGATGCGGAAATTTCAGGTCCACCCCACCGGTATGAATATCAAAAGGCAGCCCGAGCAATTCATATTCCATCGCCGAGCATTCGATGTGCCAGCCCGGACGCCCGGGATAGTTATTGCCGTCAATTTCAAAATCCCACTGTGGCTCGCTCTCTTTGGGCGCTTTCCACAGCACAAAATCGCAAGCATGTTCGCGCTCATATTCGTCGGCATCAATTCTGGTACCAGGTTTGAAATTTTCGAAATCAATTTTGTAAAGTTTGCCATAAACATCGCTCTGTCTCCACTTAGCGACGTCAAAATAGACCGAGCCACCTGCAACATAAGCATATCCATTTTGGATGATTTGTTTAATCAAAGTCTGCATTTCCTCGATATAATCGGTAGCAGCGGGCAAAGCGTAGAAATCTTCGACGTCAATCCCCAAACTCGAAATGTCCTCTGTGAAGGAATCGAAATAAAACTCAGTTAACATTCTCAAATTTTCAATTGCAGATTCGGTTTGCTCGCCCATTTCCGGTAACCACGCTTCGGAGCCGATTCGGCTGTCGCGAATCGTCTTGTCGTCAATGTCGGTGATGTTCATTACCCATTGCAAATCATATTTTCCGACCACTCTGAGCACGCGTTGCAAGAGGTCTGCCATCAGGAAAGCCCTCATATTGCCGATGTGGGCATAGTTATACACCGTCGGACCGCACGAATACATGCGAACAGTGTTATCCGAAATTGGCTCGAATTCTTCGATTGTCTTACTTAGCGAGTTATATAGTTTGATTTTCATTTCGTTTCCATTCTTCTAAATTTAAAATTCAAGTGCAATGACGATTCAATTCATATGATATGACTAAAATGAAAAGTAAATTTTGCCGTCTCGTCAGTTGTTCTATAGTTAGTGAATCGTCAATTGCTACAAAAACGACTATAATACAAGATTCATCCCTATTCTTCAATTACAACAACTGACGTGACATGAATTCATATGATATGACTAAAATGAAAAGTAAATTTTTTATTTTGTTAATCAATCCGTAATTTTAAATTCTTTATAAATGTAAATTGAAAAAATTATTTTGGAAAAGTTAATATGAGCAACTCAAGTTCGCATGTAATTAAAAGAGCATTAATATCAGTCTCGGACAAAAGCGGTATTGTAGAATTCAGCAAGGAATTGGTCTCACTCGGGGTCGAAATTTTTTCCACAGGTGGCACGGCAGACCTATTGAATAGAAACGGTGTCGCCGTGAAATCAGTGAGTGAGATGACCGATTTCCCGGAAATTTTGGGCGGTAGAGTCAAAACTTTGCACCCAAACATTCACGCAGGAATATTAGCAGACTTAGGCAAGCCCGACCATTTGAAGCAAATGCAAGAGCACGCAATCACTTCGATTGATTTGCTAATCGTCAATCTCTACCCATTCGAGGAGGTTTACTACAACGACAATGCGACTCACGAGGAATTAATCGAAAATATTGACATCGGCGGACCCACAATGTTGCGCGCTGCTGCCAAAAATTACAAATGGACATTGCCTGTCGTCAATCCCGAGCAATACGACGAAATAATCGAATTGATGAAGAAAAATGGCAACACGATTCCCGAAGCATTTCGTGCAAAATTAGCCGGAGAAGTGTTCTCACTCACATCCTATTACGATTCGCTGATTTCGCAATATCTGAACAAATTCAACAAAATCGAAATCCCAACACGAATGACAATCCCTGTAAACAAAGAATACGACTTGCGTTACGGCGAAAACCCGCATCAAAAAGCGGCACTGTTGGGACGATTCAGCAAAGTGTTCGCGAAAATTCACGGAAAAGAGCTGTCGTTCAATAATATTTTGGATATAAACGCCGCTGCAAAGCTGATAATCGAATTTGACGAGCCGACTGTAGCAATTATAAAGCATACAAATCCATGCGGAGTCGGGACTGCTACCACACTTGCAGAAGCATACCAAAAAGCATTTGCCACAGATACGGTTTCGCCATTCGGTGGGATAATTGCCGTGAATCGCAAAATAGACCTTGATTCGGCACTTGCGATGCACGATATTTTCACAGAAGTCATAATTGCACCCGATTTCAGCTACGACGCATTAGAACTGCTGACCCGCAAGAAAGACAGACGCTTAATCAAAGCCGATTACGACTTAATTCCTGATTTCACAGGTACTGATGTTCGTTCGGTAGTGGGTGGATTTTTGTTGCAAGATGAAAACAAAGAACTTTTCGACGAAAGCAAAATGCAAATCGTCACACAGCGCAAACCGAGCGAATCCGAGTATAAAGCCTTGATGTTTGCGTGGAAAATTTGCAAGCACGTAAAATCGAACGCCATTGTGTATTGTGCCGACGACCGGACAATGGGAATCGGTGCCGGGCAAATGTCGCGTGTGGATTCGTCGAGAATCGCAGTCGAAAAAGCAAAATTGATGGGGCTCGACCTTGATGGCACCGTCGTAGCATCAGACGCATTCTTCCCCTTTGCAGACGGCTTGATGGAAGCAGCCAAAGCCGGAGCCACAGCAATTATTCAGCCCGGTGGTTCAGTTCGCGACGAAGAAGTCATCAAAGCCGCCGACGCCAACAACTTAGCAATGATATTCACGGGGATGAGACACTTTAAGCATTGAGGGGGAATAACCAAATCCGAAAAATTAAGACAAAGAACCTTACCCCTACCCTCTCCGAAGGATAGGGTGCAAGAAAAAAACATAACCCACGAAGGAATTCGTGGTTTTTTTGTTTTGATGGGTTTGTAACAAAGACGGAACGGATAGCTCATTCTACTTTTCGAATTATATCCATTTCATCTTTTGTCAACCTTCGGTGTATTATCCAATTACCTTTACTACGAATCTCTATATAACCAAACTCATCTCCAATCGTATATCTATACGTATCATTAGGCTTAGCCAAGTCAATGAAATGTTCAAATTTAAGCCTTTCCAATTCTTGTTTACCCAAACTACCATCGGATATGCTGATGCTTTTGTCATTGTCTTGATAAGTCTCGTCTTTAAAAATGAAAACCGGAGAATTAATTGTTTGATTACCACCAACAATTGGACGTAAATGATAATTCCAAGTAGTTGTTCTTGAAGTTTTTCCACTTGTTATAGTCATAGAGGATGATGTTGTTGGACCATATACAATCACAAAACTCTCGAAATCCGGCATCAATACCGAATCTTCTTTAAAATCAATTGTAATTTCAACTTTAATAATTTCGTCGAATTCATAATAGTCTTTATCAGTTGTAAGTTTGACACTTTGCCCAAATATTGAACTTGTTATTAAAATAAGCATACTAATCATAATAACTATATGATTCATTATAAACCTCGAAATTTGAAAAGATAATACAAAAATAAATATTTTCGCGACAATTCAAATACAAATTTTTTGTTTAGTTTTGGGAACAATCAAAATCATTATCCCACGAATGAATTCGTGGGCTATGTTAATAAATTATCAAGTTGCTTTTCGTTATAATAAATACTTTTCTTTAAAGCCCGAAAGTTGTTGTTGAATAGATTGATTAGTCGTGGAATTTGAAACACTGACAAAGAGTTTGTCCCAAGTTGCAGCAAAAAAATGTCCGTGGTAATTTGATTCTAAGAATTCCGTTTTTACTCTTTCTGCTCCGCTTCTAACTTTGTCATTGCCCTCAGGGTAAATGAAAATTACGTAAGAATTGTCGTCAATGTGAATTAAGTTTCTTAGAATTTGATAATTACTAAAGAATTTCCGTGTATCGTGAAAAGATGGTTTGAGTGGTCTCAAAAACTTTGAATAAACTTCGTCAAACTTTTGGGAATTGATTTTAGCTTTTCCAAACTCCTCTTCTGTGTACTTTATCTCAAAGTGTAATTTTTTTCCCGACATCGTCTCAAAGAAGAAATCAAAACATGTTGGTCTTCTGTTAAATTGTGCCTCTATGCCTTTCTTCTCGAAGCAAACTGTGTCGTAATTTACGGTTTCGTTTGCAAGTCCAAGAAACTCAGTTATCAGTTCAAGTTTCCGTTCTATATAAAGAGGGAAGAAAAAATTGAAGCACATTGCTTGTGAGGAGTTCAAATGGTGAAAGTCCATATGAAGTTTGATATGTTTCTTTTCTAAGTATTCGACAAGTGCCTTCCTGTATGTCGGTAGTAAATTGTGATCTCTCTTGTCCTCAGGTAAAATGTGATGATAAGATTTCTTATTCATTCTCCAAAATCCGTCTGGAAAGTCAGGAAAATTTGTCTTTTTGTAGTTTGCCAGTCGTGCTTTTGTCTCATAGCTGAATTTCATAATTACTCGGTCTCCTAAGAACTATTGTTAATTAGTTTATATATGCCAAAATGCTTCTTAAAGTCTGATTTCACGTGGATAGAACTCGAAAGTGAAATAGCTAATATCGAGTGCAAGAGCTAAGGCTTTCATTTTTGGTCTATCACCAATTTCAACTTCTTCCAATTCATCGTAAGCTTTGCAGCCGGGAACGACTAATACTGCAGGTTTTACTTTTATAGTATCAGGGTCAACAGGGTTGAAAACTTTGTTTAAAATGAATTTTTGATTATTAAAATAATCGTTTATTAGCTTGGTTTTATCAACAACTTTAAAATATGTAAAGCTTTCAAGACTTGCCTTTAATAAGGTCTCTTTATTTGCTTCATATTTTAGTTCTATTAAATATAATGTTTTGGTATTATCGTTAAATGAAATCAAATCAATTTTCCCGAGACCACTATTTTGTAATGTATCTTTTAAAGGGATTTGATAGTCTTTTATTAATCCTAAACCTTCTAATTTTAGCCCGGTAATTCGCTTAGCAAATATTTCTTCATTTCTATTACTTTCGCAAATATCAATTTCAATGTTGCAATGATTCTCTCTATAATATGATTCTGTCCTTGTAACAGTGGGTATTTTGTCAAATTCTTTCAAATTTCTCAACAATTCATTTGCAATAATCTCTGTGTAAAATTCATCTGTATCCTTTGTTTTTCCAGTCCAATTCACACAATTGTCTTTGTAAAGGTCTTTAATAAACGGAAGTTCCTTTTCCAATTCATTAATTGTTTCTAATTTTGTTTTCATAATATTCTCCTTATAATTCGATTTATTCAAAAAACTACAATATGTTAAATTGCTATTAGAAATACTCCACATACAAACTTACCAAATTGAAATGAATAATAAAAATAATCTCCCCTCAACCCATGAATTCATGGCTATGTTGGTTCCGTCGTTATAACAATGACACCACGTGACGTTAATAAAAATAGCCCACAAATTAATCTGTGGGCTTTGTTGGTGCTGTCTTTGTAACAAAGTTGATACAAAAAAGGTGCTACGCACAAGGCTTGGTCTTAGTCTGTGTATTGCGTTTTTTGAAGTATTCCAAGATTTCTTCTTTTGTCATTTTGGATAGCTTTTCACTCAATCTATCTCTCTGTTGGCGCATATATTTTACAGCGTCAAATGTTTTTTCAGTCGTCTTCATATCTTTCAAATTCAACAGTTAATAAGTCTATCTTCCTAAATATTTACCATTTTACAAACTTACAACAAAGACGTGTAAAAAGCAAAAATAATCATTGCTCATTTGCTGTCAGTTGTAACAACTAACAGGACTTCACTTTATAACAAAAAAGCCCACAAATTAATTTTGTGGGCTTTGGAAATTTGGTGATTATGTGTAATTAATCGAAATGCTTGATATTTATTATCCAGTCGTGTTTGTCCTCGATTTCGCCGTATTGGATGCCGGTGATTTGGTCGTAGAATTTTTTTGCATATTCGCCGATTTGCATATCGTTGATGACAATTGTTTCGCCGTTGTAGTGCAATTGCCCGACGGGGGAAATAACTGCTGCTGTTCCGGTTCCGAAGACTTCGTTTAATTTGCCTTCGGCATGTGCATCGAATACTTCTTCGATGGCGATTGACCGTTCGGAAATCGGAATGCCGAAATCTTTGGCAAGTGTGAGCACTGTGTCGCGCGTAACGCCTTCCAATATCGAGCCTGATGCGAGTGGCGGCGTAATCAAAGTGCCGTCAATTACGAACATTATGTTCATCGCCCCAACTTCGTCCACAAAATGCCTGCCGACACCGTCCAACCATAGCACTTGCGAGTAACCCGCTTTTTTTGCTTGTTCGCTCGCCAATAGCGATGCAGCGTAGTTGCCTGCGGTCTTTGCTGTGCCGAGTCCACCTCGTACTGCACGAACGAAATCTTTGGCTACTGAAATTTTCACGGGCGCCATTCCCTCAGGATAGTAGGATGCAACGGGCGATGTCATGATTATGTGTTTGAAAGTTTTTGATGAATGTACACCTAAGAAGTTGCCGTCACCGAAAACTACGGGGCGAATGTAGAGTGAGTGCCCTCTGGTGCGTGGCACCCAATGGTGGTCCACTTTGATTAATTGGACTAAGGCATCCATGAATTGTTGCTCGTCGAAAGGTGGAATAACGACCCGCGAGCCTGAATGATTCAGACGTTTGGCGTTTCTGTCAATTCGGAATAAATTCACGGAACCATCAACAGAGCGGAATGCTTTCAGCCCTTCGAAAATTGATTGTCCGTAATGCAAAGTGCACATAGCAGGTTCGCACGGAAATGGTCCGTATGGAATGATTTCGCCTTCGTTCCATTCTCCGTCCTTATAATTTGAAACATAAATATGGTCGGATAAATAAACTCCAAACCCGAGATTATCCCAATTCACACTATTATGCTTTGATACTTGTGTTTTTGTAATTTTAATATTTGCCATTTTTTTCTCCTTAATAATTTTTATTTATTCGGTTAAATCTTAATAAATATATTCAGTTGCAATATCTCTCGGAATTGCTTTTAATATTTCAATTTCTTTTTTCAAATCGTCAGTTAGTACAGCGTATTTTGCCAAAATTTCGCCGGCTTTGTCATAATCGCCGTTCACTTGTGTCATAAGTATTAAATTGGCTAATTCGCCCATTTTTTCAAAAAATAAATCATCGTTCAAATCAAGTTTGCCCTCGGCAGTTGTAAATATTACTCCTTGCTCTTTGAGATAGTTCAGCTGAACCAAATTTGCGTTGTAATGAGCACCCGAGCCAAATCTAATTGAACGATAAAGCCCTGCGAGATAGGTTGCTTTTGCTTTTTCGATATATTCTTGGTCTTTGATACCACTTTCGAGCAAATATTTATGATTGTACATGCTCAATGCATCAGCTTTGCATTCTTCGATAGCCGAATATCTCTCTTTCAGAGCATTTCTGATTTCCATATTTTTTTTGCCGCTTACATATTTTGGTCCCAAAGCGTGCGAAACTTCGTGCAGAGTGACAAAACTTGTGAATGCTTTTTTGTCAACGTATTTATTGCGTTCCGGTGTCAGCAAAGTTTTGCCGATTTCCGCTACGATTTTATCAAATTTGGCTTCCATATGATTTTTGAACATGGAGAGTTTTCTGCCTTTGGCTTCGGCAACTTTCGGGTCGTTTGGCAAAGCAGAAGCAATTGTTTTCACGCCTTGGTTGCAATCTCCGCCGAAATAAACAACATTAACGACTTGAATTACGTTGCCTTCGCCAATATTTTTTTGCTTGAATTTATTTTCAAGGGGCAATGAATTTTCAAAATTTTGCATGTTGCTTTTGTACAATTCAAGTTCGGCTGTAGCTTCAAAATCTTTTACCAATACAACGGCTTCGTGAGCAGTTTTGTAGTTGAATAATTCATCTTGATAATTTTCGATTGGACCGATTACCACATCAACATTGTTGCCTTCGAGTTCCATCCACGCCAAATCGCTTTCGTAGTAATCATCTGTTCTTGTTGCCGTAGCTCGTAATTGCAGATATTTTTTGAGAGATGGGTTATCGGCAAGTTCTGCGGCTTCGTCGAGCAAACGTGCGAGCATTTCGGTCTTTTCATACATTTGATGGTATGGAACAGCTTTGAGCGTACCATTGTCACGTACGATGATAGTATATTGGCTCTTGAAAGCCTCTGCTTGGTCAGGGTTAGCTGCAATAAATGCGTCAAACTCTTCTTTAGTCATGTCTTCGGGGTAAAATCCGCCACCTTGGGGTCTTTTCGCAGCTCCTGAGCCCACAAATCTGTCATTATCGTAAAGTGGGTCGTATGGACCGTAATTAATCATGACATACTTGAGAAAATCTTTCGCTTCATCAGTATTCAAAGCCATCAGCGAATCGCGCGTTTTGATTGCATCGTGTGTGGATTGTTCCCAGAAAATTTCGTCAATAATTTTCCCGGCTTCGATAAGTTTGGCAACGAGCGCTCTTTCGCGTTCAGTAAGCCCGGACAAATCAGTTTTGAGCGTCACGGGTGCATAAGCATTGATTCTTTCAATGACCATAGCGTGTTCATCACTCATCTTAGGCTCCTCTATTACTTCCTTTTCAGCACATGATACAAATGCAAAAGACACAAAAAGCACTAAACTCAATAATTTTTTCATCTTTTTTAAACCTTTTTTCAAATTTACATCTAAAACATATTCCAAATTACAAACAATGTATTGTATAACAAAATGAAAAAAGCACTTATATGAATTTTATGTCATAAATTTTAAAAAATGTTAACACAAGAAAACAGATGATTTGCCATTATTTGCTTTATTTTCAATGCTTTAACAGAATTTTCAGTTAAAAACACCTTTGAACATGTTGTATAGCTTCATGATTTTTTTGACAAAGCTAGGCTGTTAATATGTACTTTTTTAGTATCTTGGTATCCGTTGTTGTCTCAATTGCTTCATTAAATTTTGAAAATTTTCATATAACCAATTTTACTTAATAGATGAAATATAGTTACAAAGATGGCGGGCTGGTATTAGGTTTAATAGTGTTTTTCATACTGCTAATCTTTCCGGTCAGCGATGAACCGGTAGCATCGAGAATGGCTGCAATTGCAGTGTTGATGGGTATTTGGTGGATGACTGAGGCATTGCCATTGGCAGCGACATCCCTTGTACCGCTGCTGCTATTCCCATTATTGGGCATCATCAATGCCACTGAAACCGCCAAAGAGTACTTCAACTCTACAATTGCGATTTATATTGGCGGATTTTTGATAGCGCTATCAATGCAAAGGTGGGATTTGCACCGAAGATTGGCTCTCAAAACCATTTTGGTGATTGGCAAAGGTCCTTCGGGAATTGTTCTCGGGTTTATGATTGCATCAGCTTTCATTTCGATGTTGATTTCCAATGTAGCCACCACTGTGATGCTTCTGCCGATTGGAATGGCAATAATTTTGAAAGTAGAAGAAAGTTTCAAATCCGAAATTACGAAAGAATTTAGCCTCAGCTTGATGCTTGGGATTGCCTATGCGGCATCAATCGGTGGCGTAGCGACTCTTATCGGTACAGCACCAAACTTGATTTTCAAACGAATTTATGAAATGAATTTCCCTGAAGCCGGTGAAATTACTTTCGGCTCGTGGTTTTTGTTTGGATTTCCGATTGCTATGATAATGTTAGCTTTAGCGTGGATTGTTCTGACAAAAATTTTATACAAGCCATCGCCCGAACTCGTGATGAATAATGACGTAATTCGCGAAGAATACAAATTACTCGGTAAAATGGCGTTTGAGGAGAAGATGGTTGCAATAATCGCCGGGATGACAGCGCTGTTGTGGCTTACAAGGACAAATCTCGAAATTGGAGAATTGATGCTACCGGGTTGGGGGCAATTGCTCCCATTTGTCGATATGATTGACGATGCCACGATAGCGATTTTTTCGGGATTGCTATTGTTTATAATACCAGCTAAAAAGCGTCCACACAGACTTTCACAAGATACAGTATTCATGAAAATCCCATGGGATGTGATTTTAATTTTTGGCGGAGGATTTGCTCTTGCCAAAGGTTTTACAGTATCGGGATTGTCCGAAGTAATCGGCAGCGTTTTGACCGGAATTACCGATATTCACCCATTAATACTAACATTGACAGTTTGTCTGCTTTTAACGTTCCTGACTGAATTAACATCAAACACTGCAACAACTAACACCGTATTGCCAATTCTTGCAGCAGCGGCGATAGCAGGTGGCATAAATCCACTATATTTGATGTTGCCCGCAACATTATCCGCATCTTTTGCATTTATGCTGCCGGTAGCAACTCCACCAAACGCAATAGTTTACGGTTCGGGCAAAATCAAAGTCGAACAGATGATGAAAGCGGGTATAGTTCTCAATTTAATAGGTGTGCTCGTCATTACGGGCATGTTTAAGTTATTTGGTACAAGTGTTTTCGGTAACTGATAGTTCGGCTAAAAAAGCGTATATTTGTAGCTTGTATATTGTAGAATTAACAGATTACGAAAATGGCTTATTCATTCAGTGAAATAGAACAAAAATGGCAATTGTATTGGTTGCAAAACGAAGTTTACAAAACAGGCGAATCTACCGATAAACCAAAATTTTACGTACTTGATATGTTCCCGTATCCAAGTGGTGCAGGGCTTCATATCGGGCATCCTGAGGGCTACACGGCGACTGATATCATAGCGCGATTTAAGCGAATGAAGGGATTCAACGTGTTGCATCCGATGGGATTCGATGCTTTCGGTTTGCCTACCGAGCGATATAGCATGACAACGGGAATTCACCCGATTGATGCCACCAAAGCGAATGTTGACAATTTCAAGCGCCAACTTAATTTGCTGGGCTTAAGTTATGATTGGTCACGCGAAATTAATACCACAGAGCCGAATTACTACAAGTGGACTCAATGGATGTTTTTGATGATTTACAATTCCTGGTATGATGATAAAGCGGCTAAATCGCGTCCAATAAGCGAATTGCCAATTCCCGAAAATTTAAAATCGCAGAAAGAAATCGACGATTACATTGACAGCAAAAGATTAGCTTTCATTGATATGATTCCCGTGAATTGGTGTGAAGCCTTAGGCACAGTTTTGGCGAATGAGGAAGTTGAGGAATGGAAAGGCAAGGGCTACACCGTTGAAAAGAAGCCAATGCGCCAATGGATGCTCCGAATCACAGCCTATGCCGAAAGATTGCTTAACGACTTGGATTTGGTCGAATGGCCCAACTCTACTCGCGATATGCAATTGAATTGGATTGGCAGAAGCGAAGGTGCCGAAATTCAATTCGTTGCTGAAACAGGTGATGTCATCACAGTTTTCACAACTCGCCCTGATACTGTTTTCGGTGCTACTTATTTAGTGCTTGCGCCGGAACATAAATTGGTCAGTAAAGTGACAACAGATGAGCAAAAAAGCAAGATTCAGGATTATATTGATGTTTCGATTTTGAAAAGCGACATCGAACGCCAAGATTTGACAAAGAAAAAAACGGGAGTCTTTACAGGTGGATATGCCATCAATCCAGCTTCAGGCGAAAGAATTGAAATTTGGATTGCAGATTATGTTTTGGCTCAATACGGCACAGGTGCAATCATGGCTGTACCCGGACATGACGAGCGCGACCATGAGTTCGCTTTACAGATGAAACTTCCGATTAAAATGGTCGTCAAGCCTAAAGATAGCGATGATTGGGACATAATGACTTCCGCTTTTACAGAAAAAAATGGATTTTCCGTTAATTCTGAAAATTCTGAAGTGAAATTAAGCGGATTGCCCACAACAGAAGCTATTTCGACAATTATAACGTGGTTGGAATCTAAAAATATCGGCAAAGGGAAAATTCAATATAAATTGCGTGATTGGCTGTTTTCTCGGCAGCGTTATTGGGGCGAACCAATCCCAATAATGTTCTTCGAGGATGGCACTAAACGAGCGCTCGAAAATGATGAACTGCCCTTGATTTTGCCCGATGTTGAGCATTTCAAACCTGCCGGAACGGGCGAATCACCTTTGGCTAACGTCGAAAAATGGGTCAATTTCATTGACAAAAAGACCGGAAAAAAGGCGAAATTCGAGACTAACACTATGCCACAATGGGCTGGGAGCTGTTGGTATTATTTGCGATACATTGACCCGCATAACGACGATATTTTTTGCGATTCAGACAAAGAACGCTACTGGATGTCGCCGTCGGGGGTTGATTTATATGTTGGTGGCGCCGAACATGCCGTTTTGCATTTGCTTTATGCACGTTTTTGGCATAAGGTACTTTACGATTACGGCTATGTCTCCACTCCGGAACCGTTCAAGAAGCTGTTCCACCAAGGATTGATATTGGGTGAAGATGGCGAAAAAATGTCAAAATCTCGCGGGAATGTTGTCAATCCTGATGATATAGTGAAAGAATATGGCGCAGACTCGCTAAGATTGTACGAAATGTTTTTGGGTCCTTTGGAAGCTGTTAAGCCATGGCAAACCAACAATATAACAGGTGTGTTTAATTTCCTGAATCGTGCTTGGAGAATGATTGCAAGCGACGAAGGGACACTCTCTCCAAAGGTTGCTGATACTGCATTGAACCCCGAGCAAGAATATGTATTGAATTACACAATCAAAAAAGTTGCTGACGATATCGAGAATTTGAGCTTCAACACGGCGATTGCACAGATGATGATTTTTGTGAATGAGTTCACGAAAGCGGAAGTCAAGCCATTAGATGCGATGAAGAAATTTGTCCTATGTTTGGCGCCATTTGCACCTCACATAGCTGAGGAACTTTGGCAGATTTTGGGTCATACGCAAAGTGTCGTGTTCGAGGTATTCCCGGCTTATGATGATGCAAAAATCGTGCGGAACGAGATTGAATTTGTTGTGCAGGTCGGAGGCAAGATTCGCGCTAGAATTCAAGTAAATGTTGATTTGGCCCAAGAAGAATTAGAAGCACTCGCACTCGAAGATTCAGCCGTCCAAAAGCATATTGACGGCAAAGAAATTCGCAAAGTAATTTTCGTAAAGAATAAATTGATTAATTTTATCGTTTAAAAATTATGTTATTTAAAATGGGAGATGAATATTATTTTTCATCTCCCTTTTTTATTTTAATAAATAATTATTTAATTATTTATTCGAATTATAATACTCTGGTGATGAGGAAAGTGATGTGGAGTTTGTCATCCACTGACCCTGTCATAAATTGTGAGAAGTTAGTGTAAACGTTGTTGGAGAGCGCCACTTTGAAGAAGTGTCCCGCAGTTTCAATTTCCATTCCGAGCGAGTATGTGTTGTAGAATTGCCTCCAACCGTTCAATGTCGGGTTCGCTTCGGCAATCACGCTCCAGCGCTCATCGAAAAAGTATTGGGCGTATGCTCCCATTGTCCAGGAATTGATTGGCTCTTCGCAAAACAAATTAGCATTGTACAAAAATCCGGGTGAAATCCCCAATCCGAGCGACTTGCCAACCATAGTGTTTGCGATAATGAAACCGTAATATTGCCACAGTCTCGATTTATCCGCCGGTTCGTTCACAACTTTGGAATTATAAGCGACGCCACCATTCACAGCAATTGCTAAGGGCAAAACATCGCTATTAATTTCCAAAACTTTCCATTTTAGCTGTAAGTCTATATTTCCATTTAAATTACTACGTCCTAATTGTGCAAAGAGGTTATCCGCAATTCCGTAGCCTAAGCCTAAACGCATATAGATACTGCCGTCAAAGCCGAAAAGTTCATCAATGCCTTCTGAAACAGGCACAAGAAATTTATGCGAAATATGGAAATAAATATCGCCTTTTTGCAAAGTTTCCGTTGTGGGCAAATTTAATGCATCAGGCGATGAAAATAGTTGCAATGGCAATTCAGCAGGTGCTTCACGTTGCCAACTTGGTTGCGAATAGGCAATTATACAAGAAATAAATAAAAATAATATTACAAAATATTTCATGGTCTCCCCAATTAATTATTGCTTTTTACAAAAAAATCAAGCGTAAGTTGAATATCTTCGCTGATACGAACAAACATAAATTTCGGCACTTTAATATTATAATCAGGCAATTTTACGATAAATTGCGATTTTAGCTGATAGCCGTTTGGCACTTTATATATTTTACCATCGATTTTAATATCGCGAGTGACGCCGTGAATAAATATTTTACCGTTGACCACAACATCAAATTCGGTTTGAGAAATGTCTTTGACTGATGTAATATTGCCCTTGAAATTAGTAAATTGATATTTATCGGTATGCAAATAATCTTCGCGCATGTGGCGATTTCTAAGCCCGATTCCTGTATCAACGGAATTCAAATCAACCTCGAAATAAATCTCGGCATCTTTCAAATTATCTGATTTCATGTAAAGATAACCGTCAATCTTGTTTGTCACGCCGTCAAAACTTTCAACCGGTGTATCTGAGGTGAATTTGACAAGATTCTTCTTCGTCTTATCTACTTGATATTCTTGAGCATTAGCAAAATTAAATGCCACAAGAAATATTATTATATATATTAGGTTTTTCATTTCATTAAATCCTTAATTAATTATTTAAAGCTCCGTTTTCAATCCACACTCTCAATGTGTCAATCATGTATTGAGGTAGTTTTCCGGTTGGAGGCATTACGCTGCTTGTATTTGTATTAACTCTTTGGTATAAATAGCTGTTATCGGGGTCACCGGGTTCGATATACATTGTTTCACCGAATGCAATTTTATTAACAATATTATTATATGCCACTTCCGATGTCAAAACCAAGCCACCGGCAGGAATAGAACCTGCATGGCAACCGGAAAGTGCACAATTCTTCGTTAATAATTCTGTCTGAATCGAAGAGAAAGTAGCTACAAATTTGACATCATCCAAATTTGTAGGACATTCGCTCACAATTCCTTCTTCGCATGAAGCAATAAATATTGCAAAAATTCCAATAATTAATAATTTCTGAAACACAGTGACTCCTATCTATTTTTACTACTATTTATATTGACGAATTTAATCAAATACTTTACATTTGTTAATAATAATTAATTAACCGGGGTTTCGACAATAATTTGAACGGTACGGCAATAGCTGCGACCGAAAGGCGAATTATTATCAAAAAGCAAAATATCGCTGCCGATATTTCTAATTGCCAAATTCTCGGGTTTTACCTTTAATATTTTTTGCACTTCTGCCGTACGTCTGCCGGCAAGTTCGCGATTATATTCGAATTCACCTGTTCTATCTGCGTATCCCAAAATTGTAACTTTGGAATTTGGCTCAATTTTTTTCTTAATTTCATCAACAATTGATTTGTTAACTCCTTTAATATCAGCCTTATCATAATCGAACAAAATTAAAGAATACTTTTCGACGCGCTTATCATCTTTCATTTCAAAGCGTTTTTTGCGAATTGTAAGTTGCTTAATGTCGCGAGAATCAGTAACAGAGCCAATTTGCCCTAAATTATCCTTAACATCCAAATTAATTTGAACGGGTCTTTCCAAAGTCGGGATTGGTTTTATTTCGATGTCCCACCTTACTCTTTCAGGGTTGCCGGTACCTTTGAACTCACGCAATAATACATTATCTTGCATAATATTGATGCTCCATTCGGCTACTCCCGCGTCAGATTGGACGATTGGGTCTGCCATCAATGTTGGAGGATTCGCTTTGCGAATAATATCTTTCATACTGACAGGACTCAGAATCGCTGAATTATTAGAACTAATCTCGACTCTGCGGTTTTCCTCAACGCCTTCGGGACGGTCAACATTGCCCGGGAATTCGGGTAAATTGCGAGCTTGGATTGTCATTCGGTTTGGATTAATGTCCCACACAGTCTCTAAATATTTAGCTACATTATTCGCTCTTTGACGCGAAAGTTCTGTGTTGCCACGTTCGGAATTAGAGTTGCTGTTAGTTCCGGTCAATGTGATTTTTGCTGATGGATTTTCCTGCAGCCTTTTACCGACGATATTAAGCATGTGCGAATAAATTTCTAATGTTGCCCATGGTAATTCATCCATACTAAATTCGGGTTGCTGTGATTTTGTGAGCAAATTCAGTCGTGAGGAATTCAAATCAGACGAGTTTTCGGGAAAAAAGACATATGGCAATACGGGAAATAATTCCTCCGATTCAATTTCTTCGATAATTATTGTAGGATTCTCGACAACGGCACCGTCCGTTGATAATCCGTAAGTATTCAGAGCGACATTAAGTAAGGCATCTTTGGGCAATTCCTGCAAATAATTTTCGGTAACTGTGATGATTTCTACCTCAGTTGACGGGTCGAGCATGTTGAAGAGGCTCTTTCGACTTTCTGAAATCAATTTAATGCTTGGTGATTTCAATCCAACAACATAATTTGTCAAAGTATCGCGTTCGTATCTGTACTCTTGAATTCTTTTCATTTCTTGACTTTCGTAAACAGGGAATTTAACCGCCACACCTAATTTAAGATTTGAAGCATACCAAGATTCAGATGAAATTTTATTCAAAGCTTGATAATATCTAACTTCGGGAACCAAAAATGAATTTGGTCCAATCGGCACTTTGTAACCCAATCCGAGGTAAAGATGAAATAAAGTCCCTGGCAAACCCGGTATTTCATCGCCTTGGCTTTCGTTACGGATTCGGGATTGTTCATTTTTGAAAATCACATCATTTGGAGTGAGCAAAGTTTCTGATTGGTCGAAAGTTCCTTCCATTAGGAATCCAAGCCTGAAACCGCCCGAAAGCAGGAAGCCTTTTACAAATTCGTAATCCACACCGGGTTCGATATAAAAAGTTTGCAGCGACGATTCAATCAAATATTCCGATTCGGCGTTGGCTACACCAGTTGTTTCATGAGGTGGAGTGCTCGATACAAGTTCCGAATTACCGATGATTTGAGTTTCGGATAAATCTGCACCAAGCGAGTTAAGCCCAATGCGTGCAGTAATGTTTAGTTTGCTTTGCAAAGGGTATTCAAACAAGGCTCCGAAATCGAATCCGGTACCATTGCCGCCTGTAAATTTTGGGCAACAATTAGGATATCCGGGCAATTGTTGAAAGTCAGCAGTGTGCATATTCAGATTTAGTCCGCCATATGCACCCCAATAAAAAATTACATTTCGATTTTCTTGAGCATTAAGACAAATTGTAGTTATAATTAAAGCTAAAATTAAAAAATATTTTCTCATCATTTCCTCGTTATTTGGTTATCATAATTGGTAAAGTAAGAACTTGCGTTGGCGAACTGATTTCGGTATAATACAAGCCTGATGGCAATGATTCGATTCCAAAAGTCAATTCGTAAATTCCGCCCGGATTTGTATTTAAATATTCAGTATGAACTGTATTGCCGTTCAAATCTCTGATTGAAATAGTATGTGTGCCTTTTTCGAGTGCTCGAAGAGTCATTTTCACAAAGCCGTTAGCGGGGTTAGGCGACAAAACAGCCGAGAATGGTTCATTTCTCTCTAACAGACGTTCGTCGCCCTCCTCGCAAATTTCGATTGTAATCGAGCCCGAAGTTGTAGCGATTTCTTTCACTCGTGAGCCATAATTATGAGCAATATCACCGAGTTCAAGTATTGTAGATTTTTCATTGCCCAACATTGCATATCCGGTTAATTCGGTCAAAATAAATTCCTGCCCTACGCTATTGTTTAGCATAGTTGTTTCTATTGGAACCCGAATCTCAACTATGCGTTGATTGCCGATATAATTTTCACCGACTATTTGCCCATTACTCACAGCTACAGGATAATAAAGGCTGCGATTGAAGCTCAATATTATTGATTCGAGAATGAATTGGTCTGTAATTGGATTAACCATGTCAACTCTGGCATAAATCGGAACTTTGAAATTATCGTCGGTCGGGTCGGCTATTAAGTCCGGCATTCTAAGTGACATCGCAAATGATGGTGAGCCAGCACCATTCAAATCAAACGATACAATGCGTTCGCAACCGCCAACATTAAGCACCAATTCCATTGTTGCAGGATAATCAATTTCGTCTTGAGGAGTAAATGTGAAACTCATTGTCAAAGTATTGTTACTAAAAGCATCCAATACAAAATTAGTCGGGTCGGGTGTATAGCTCCATACAGTCGGGTCGCCTGTGAAATTGACCGACATAATTTGAACATTCCAAGGTCCTTGATTGACCAAAGTCCACTCTCCATTTTCAGAATCGCCAACGAAAGCATTCAAATTAATAGCCAATGGATTGGTAGTAATTTCACCTGAAATAACTACAGCTCTTAAAATGTATGAATAAGTTTCGATATTTCCGTTTCTATAAATATCAACTCTAAATTCGGCGAGATACTCACCATCTGCAGCACCATCGGAATCAAAGTAAATTTGAGCACCGGTTTGATTGAATGTAGGATTGATAGTATCCGGTGGATTGATAGCCGATTGGTCACTAAAAAATCTTCCGGTTGCATCAATCAAGTTTTCGCTCATAATTATGTATGGAGCGGACGAATTGTTCAGATAATCAAAAATCTTAAGATGGCGAATCGGGTCAACGATACATGGCGGGAATACACCCATTTCCAAAGTATCAACTTTAGTGACAGTGTTTGGTGTAGGAAAACTCAATACCACTTCATCCTCAAACATAATTGTTGGGTATGACAGCAAACCGTTTGCTCTGATAGGAATTTCGAGAGAATCAATACATGGCTTATCGAAATAAACTTTAATCGAACCATTCGTAATGCCGGCAGATTCGGAAATCAAGGTCACTGTAAACTCCGAATCACCAAATCCACTAATAGTCAGTGGGTTCGGCGCTCCTGCAACTAATCCCGGGAATTGAACCGACAGAGAAGAAATAAATTCCTCGAAATCGGCATTGTTTGTCATTACAATTTGCCGTTCAGTTTCGAATCCAACGTAAACATTTCCGAAATCTATTGAAGGCGGAGCAGCCGTAACATTGAATCCCATAACTTCGGCTGTAAGAGTGATTTCAATCGGGCTATTTTCAGGGTCATCAGTAGTTAGTACCAAACGAGCATTTTTCGCACCTGTTGCCGAGCCCATAGGGTCAAATTTCAATGCGATTGTAAATCCTGAAGGTGGATTCTCGTTCGCATTTAGCGTGATAGGATACTCGACCTGATTCGTAATTGTAAACATATCGGAATCTACTCCATCTATATCCGGCAAGTAAAATGTGATGTCTGTCGTTCCTGTATTTTGGATTTTAATAGTATCGAATGCTACCATGCAATGCGGCACACGACCGAAATCAACTAAATATTTGTCAATATCCAAAGCTGATTGGACAGCAGTGCCAAAGAGTTCAGTATTATTTTCGGCATCGCAACTAATATCACTTTTGACTGCAATCGAATTCAGAATTGCATTGAAATCACCTTCAGATGTTGGAGTAAATCTAACTGTCACTTCAAATTCAGCACCTATTGCAATGGTTGTTGGTGGTGCTGGAAACATGGAAACAACCGAAAAAGGATTGCCAATGCTCGGGAAATTTTCAAATCTCAGTGGCGTTGTGCCTGTATTTCGTAAAACGACGACTATATCTGATGATTGACCGACTCGAGTTTCAGGGAATGTGAAATCATCGGGATTGACACCGATTGTAGATAATTCGGGCTCGTCAACATCCGATACAAAAATGTCCACTAAAGCAGGATTTTGCAATGGGTCGTTATTAGGAATTCTGAGGCGATTTGAAATAAAAGTTTTATCACCACCCAAATATTGATATTTAACAACCACTTCGATTTTATCTCCGGGAGCGATACTAATATCACCTATGGGAGAATCAATCCAAAATCCGTTATTTCCAAACATCCAATTAACATCATCTAAAGTCACCAATAAATTATTATTTGCAGTAGCTTCATTTTCAATTTCAAAAGCAAATGTCAAAGTATCTCCCAAACAATGAATGCCTGAATATTCGGCTTTATCGGGGAAAATACCTTTAGCGTTGAGATCAACAAGGAAAATATTTGCAGCAGACTGGGACATAATATGAGTAGGGACAGCAACATAATCAATACTCGATGGATTTTTTATTTCTTGAACCGCTACGAGATAAAATATTTTGTCAGGTTCAGGCAATGTAATGTTTTGGTTCCAAATGCCCGAAAAATCCTCAGCAATTTCGCCAATTAAAGTCCAATCTGTACTTTCAGATTTCATATATAATTCAGTCTTGCCTTGGCGAGTGCTAGAATTCTGAAACCCGCGTAGAGTAAAATCACGAGTAACCCATTTGGAGCTGTCAGTTACAATTCCGCGAAAATTTGAAGCATTCGCGGGTGAAGTAGTTAAGCCACCTTGTGTTAGCACATCATAACGAAATCGTCCGGCTCCACCTGTTGTAGTGACCGAACCTCTTGTATTTGTTCCTCCTGCGACCTCTATTCCAATATTTGTTATATTAGATTTGGCATGGAGACCAATATGCCCACCGGAGCCGCTACCACCTTGGCTATCGCCACAACCGTTAATTGCGCCGCCTTTGCCTTTAGCACTCACTGAGATAGACTCGATGCTTGAAGCAAAAAGGCGTATGGCACCGCCACCGCCGCCACCTGCAGCAGAACAGTCAAAAGCACATTGTGGATTTCCTCCGGATCCTCCTGAACCACCTGCTATCGGAACGACCATATCATTACCATGAACAAAGCCGTTCGTGTTCCCTCTGCCGCCTTGCCCTATGGTAGCATAACCGGCTGCACCGCCCGGAGAATTTTGTTGGTAACCGCTTCCGGCACCAAATCCCCCATCGGGTTCGCAACTATTACCACTATTACATCCTGTACCTGATAATCCGAAAGGATGCCCTGTACCACCTGCAGCAGCTTCGTATGCAGGAGTTGTACCACCGAGGACAGCATTTATACTATAACCACCAATTTTATTATCAACAATCAAATTTGGACCGGTACCTACACCTGCAGCTGCATACGCATCACTTGTGACCGGATTTCCTGAACGATTTCTGCCACCGGGACCACCGCCTGTAAAGCCATCACCACCGCGAAAACCCATGCCTGTCCAGTCGCAAAAACTGCCACCACCACCGCCACCGCCGGGTCCGCCTTGTTGAACTAAATTATTTCCTTCTTCTCCGGCATTTACACTTATAATTGTACCCGTTGTGCCGCGAATTGGACCTTTGCTTAATAATACAAAAGGTAAATAAGCTTGGTTGCCATCTAAATTCGGGTCGCAATCATTCATCGAGACTTTATATTCTCTGCCACCAAGTTGGAGTGAATCAAATATCATTGCCCCTCTCGGAGAACGCACGCCCAAAGCTCCCGCACCAAAAACCACATCAGTTTGGTTGACATTTCCGTTGAAAAAAGGTCGCGGACGCACTATATAATAATTAAATGGAGCAGATTCTACCCCATTTACTACAACTTTTAATGGTATTACAAATTCGGGATTTAAGGTAAGAGCTTCAAAAGAATTGGGCGACAAAGTATGCGAAACGAATATCTGAGTCGAAATCATTCTGCCGTCCCAGCTTACTGCAATCGGTCCGATAGTAATTTTGGACGCATCAGCCGCATTGGCTGTAATCACCCGCACGTTATCACCAGGGTTGTTTAGGTGAAAACCGTCATTGCCGTATGTTTTGAAAACCTATAAGGTGCGATTATCTCTACGTAAATATTCATTCCCGGGGCGCCAATATCAGGGATGATATACGCAACTGGGGTTGCGATATAAGCTTTGTCAGTACGGCTAATCCCAAAACAAAACAGGTCAAAATTATTCTCATTGCTTACCTTTTAAAATATTCTAAAATTCATAACAAATATTACAAAACAAATATTCAAAATAATTATTGCATACATGTAATAACAATATTTTTAGGAAAATGTAACAAAGATTTCGAAAATAATTTGCAATTTTTTTTTGGCTCAATTTTTGTACTATTCATTGTGGGGGTAAAAATGAATTTAAAAGATGCTATTAATAAATTTTTAGACTATTGCGAATCCGAGAAATCGTTTTCGGGAAAAACTGTCGAGAGCTACAAAACCGCTCTGGAGCAGTTCGAGTCGTATTTTTTTTCGCAATATGGCGAGAATCCTGACATTTCGATGATTGAAGCCGATGACATCAAGCCATTTCTGGGTTGGATGCACGACAAGGGTTTGAAGCGAAATTCGCTCCGAATGAAAATTGCAGCCGTTAAATCTTTTTTCAAATATTGCAAAAAAAAGGATTTAATCACACTCAATCCGGGTTCGACTGTAACCACTCCAAAAAAGGAGAAGAGGTTGCCGTCGTTTTTGTTGAAAAATGAAGTCGAAAAAATGCTTGACGGATTTGACACCACAACACCCGAAGGAGCAAGGAACAATGCCTTGGTGGAACTGATTTACAGTTCCGGCTTGCGTATAAGCGAAGCGTTGAATTTGAAGTTAGATGAATTAGATTTACGTAGCGGCACGATACGAATACTCGGCAAAGGCAACAAACAACGCATTGTCCCGATTGGTGAAAAAGCAATCAAGGCAATTGATGAATATAAAAATTTGAGAAGCCAAGTCTCTGCAAAAATTTCCGGAGATTATCTCTTCATCGGTAAATCGGGAAAAAAACTCGATGCCTCGGTTGCATATCGAATAATAAATCGCAAAATGGGCTTAGTGAGCGAATCGAAGCAAAAAAGTCCGCATGTATTGCGTCATAGCTTTGCGACGCATTTACTCGATAACGGTGCCGACATCCGCTCCGTGAGCGAAATGCTCGGACATGCATCGCTCAGTACAACACAAATTTATACTCATTTATCAGTTGAAAAGCTGAAAGAAAGCTACAAAAAAGCGCATCCGAAGGCATGAAATAATTCATTGCCAATTTCTTCTATTTTAAATTAAATAAAAATATAAAATTTGACAATGGAAAAAGTAAAAGTTTCAGTGATTGGTGTAGGGCATTTAGGTAGTATTCATGCAAGATTATGGACAAAACACGAAAACGCCGAGATAGTCGGAGTTCGAGATATAATTCCCGAGCGAGCAACAGCTTCGGCTGATGAGAACAATTGCAAAGTATTTGATGATTTGGAATCTGCTATCGAAGCCGCAGATGCAGTAACGATTGCTGTACCGACTTCGATACATTTCGAAATCGCAAAAGCGTGTATTGAGCGTGGCAAACACTGTTTAATCGAGAAACCGATTACCGAAACTTACGACGACGCCATGAAATTGATTGATTTGGCAAAGCGACATAATGTGCAAATTCAAGTCGGGCATGTGGAAAGATTCAATCCTGCCATTAGTGCCATCAAAAAGTACAACATCAAACCCCTATTTATCGAAGCCCACAGGCTGGGTCAGTTCAAACCGCGTTCTCGAGACGTTTCGGTAATCCATGATTTGATGATTCACGATATTGATATAATATTGTGGTTAGTCAAATCCAAAATTATTAGCGTTCATGCAAATGGAGTAAACGTTTTGACCGATACGACTGATATTGCAAATGCAAGATTGACATTCGAAAACGGAGCAGTGGCAAACATCACGGCTTCGAGGATTTCTGCCAATCCAATGCGTAAGATGCGAATTTTTCAACGCGATACATACTTCTCGCTTGACTTCCAAAAGCATACAGTTGACGTATTCAAAATTTATCCCGATGACGAAAAACCGGATAGTGGCACACCTGCTACAATGCTCGGCTCATTAGAAACAGGCTTGAAGAACAAAAATATATATTTCGAAAAGCCGCAAGTAGAGGAAATCAACGCAATTCTGGAAGAGCAAAAGGCTTTCGCTGACTCGATATTGACAAATTCACCTATTCAGGTGGGTGCATTCGAAGCCAGCGAAGCATTAAGAGTTGCCGAAATAATTATGTATCAAATTTATAACTGATAATTTTTATTCTTTTTCCAAAGTAATGTTTATTTGGACATAATCTTCAGCAATTAAGCTGTAAATATTGATATGTCCGTTGAATTGAGTACTATCGGTTGAAAGAGTTCCTTTGAAAATATACTGAGTCTCGTCCTTGAACTTAATTTCGATTTCTTTCTCGGAAAAAGTGCCTGCGATTGTCCCGCTTTGTTCGAGAGTTTCAGAAACTTGATTATTTTCGTTGCCTACAAAATGGTAAACAAAAACAGCGGCAGTACCGGAAATATTTTGTTCGTTTTTGACAGTCATGCTCATAAATGAGGAGTCCTTATTAACTTTGTAGTAGCCGCGCCATGTACCATTTATAGATTCATCAACAGTGGGTGAAGCGGGGTCATCGCTGCAAGAAATTAAAAATGCAAGCGAGAGAATTATACCAATAAAAATGTTTTTCATTTTCATCCTTTAATTAAATTTAAAAAATCTTCTTCATTCAAAATTTGTACACCAAGCTTTTTTGCTTTGTCGAATTTGCTGCCGGGCTTTGAACCAACCACAACATATGACGTAAGTTTCGATACAGATTTGGTCTCAGTTCCCCCAAGGGATTCGACTTTCAAGGCGGCTTCACTTCGGGTCATAGATTCCATTTCGCCAGTGAAAACGAATGTTTTACCGGATAGTGGTGCATCTGATAAAACTATTTCACCTTCATCAAATTTAAAAGTTAAGCCGTAATTTCGCAGCCGTTCGACGATGGTTTTATTCATTTCAATCGAGAAGAATTTGATAATCGAATCTGCCATTTTGGTGCCGATTTCGTGCACTGCGGTTAATTCATCGCGAGAAGCATTGATGATTGCGTCAATGTTTTTAAAGTGCCTGACGAGAAGTTTTGCCCCTCCCCGACCAATGAATTTGATTCCAATTGCAAACAAAACTCTTTCAAATGGCTGGGATTTGGATTGTTCGATTGCTTCAAGTAAATTTTGTGCAGACTTGTTTCCCCATTTTTCCAAATTTTTCAATATTTCGTAGTGCTTGTGCAATTCGTAAATATCGGCAATATCCTTCAAAAGTCCTTCGTTTACCAGAGTATCAACGACTTTTTCGCCCAGTCCGGCAATATCCAAAGCATCGCGCGATGCAAAATGCTCGATTTTTCGCCGTATTTGCCAAGGACAATCGGGATGCTCGCAATAATAATTTGCCTCGCCTTCGAACCTTACGAGTAAGGTTTTCAAATCACAAGGGCAATATTTTGGAAATTCGTATGGAACAATTTCCGGAGTTCGCAGTTCAATCACAGGCTTAATCACTTTGGGAATGACCTCGCCACCTTTTTCAATCAAAACGGTGTCGCCAATTCGGATGTCGCGTTCGGAAATGAAATCCATATTGTGCAAAGTAGCCCGCGATACAGTCGAACCCGCCAAAAGCACAGGCTCTAATTCAGCAACAGGCGTGACAGCCCCTGTTCTTCCCACTTGAACAGTTATGTCACGCAAAATTGTTGCTGCATTTTCGGATTCATATTTATAAGCAATTGCCCATCGAGGCGAACGTGCCACGCTACCGAGATAATTTTGCTGCCGCGTAGAATCAATTTTGATTACAATTCCATCTGTCTGAAATGGCAAATCATGCCGCTTTGATTCCCATTCATCAATGAAATTTATCAAATCGCCAATGTCATTGCAATATTTGACGCCGGAATTAATCTTGAAGCCTAATTTTGACAGTAAATCTACGATTTCATGTTGGGATTCGATTTCGAAATCATCAGCTTTCAAATAATATGCGATAAAATTTAATTTTCGTTTAGCCACGAGAGCCGAATCTAACAATTTTAATGTTCCGGCAGTTGTATTTCGTGGATTGGCGTAAGGTTTCTCATCCGATTCGATACGTGCTTTGTTGATTTTCTCAAAGTCGTTGACGTGCATAAACACTTCGCCTCGAACTTCAAAATTCTTTAGCTCTTTGCCGTCATAAGACACTACAGGAACTGAGAGCGGGATGCTTTTGATAGTCTTGACATTAGATGTAATATTATCACCTGCGTAGCCATCGCCACGAGTTGCACCGATTTGGAGTTTGCCGTCACTGTATCTCAAACTTAAAGCCACACCGTCAATTTTCAATTCAGCCGAATATGCAAATGACTCGTTTTCTAAGGATTTTTTGATTCGTGCATCGAAATCGAAAATATCTTCCTTTGTGTATGAATTTTGCAAAGATAGCATCGGGACATTGTGAGTGACTTGCTCGAATGCTTTCAGCGGCTCGCCACCCACTCGCTGAGTCGGCGAATCCGAAACAATTATCTCAGGAAATTGTTTTTCGATTGATTGCAATTCGGCGAACAGCAAATCATACTCACGGTCGCTGATAATTGGCTCCGCATCAAGGTAATAAGCCTTGTCGTACTTGCGAATTAGTTGGCTGAGTTCTGTAGCTTTTGCCCTTGCTTGTTCTAAATCCATGTTTTTATTTCAAAATTGATAATCAATATTGACGATGAATCGTCACTACATTTTTAAAAATAAGAAAAAATTAGTCAATGGAAATTGAAAATCAAAAAAACGAATCTCTACATAGAAGAAAAATTTATCCTTTTTTCATGGTCGCATCGCTCTTAATTTTGTTCGACCAAGCCACCAAACTCTATTTCAAAGGCTTTAATCTATTCGGCATCGTTCACGAAGGTGCAGAGTACGGTATGCCAAATCCTGTGATTGGCGACTTCTTGCTATGGACATTTATCGAAAATCCGGGCATGGCATTCGGAATCGAATTCGGAGCAGGGAAAATTTTCTTGAGCCTGTTTTCAGTCTTTGCGAGCATCGGTTTAGCGTGGTTGATTGTGCGAATATCCCAAAGGTCAATCGGGATTTTGATTGGCTTTACATTAATTTTCGCCGGAGCAGTCGGAAATCTGATTGACAGAGTATTTTACGGCGTATTTTACGGTTATGCGCCCTTATTTTACGGCAAAGTAGTTGACTTTGTGCAAGTTGATATTCCTGATATTGATTTTCTGGGATGGACCCACTTCCCCATTTTCAATGTTGCCGATTCTTGTGTCACAGTTGGAGTTGTGTTTTTGATTATATTCCACAAACATTTACCCGAATGGCATGACATATTCCCCCAAAAAGAGACCAATACAATTGAAACCGAAAATATACAATTAATAAATGAAACAGAATCCAAAATAAGCCCAACAGCTAAAGAAGATTAAAATATGGATACCGAAAGTGACATAAAAGCGCAATATCCTGAGCATATTGAAACGATAATTACAATTTCTGTACCCAAAGCACATAAACCCGAACGGCTCGATGTGTATCTGACTCGAAGCGTTGCCAATGCGACTCGGACAAAAGTTCAGAAAGCAATTGACGACGGTTTAGTCACAGTCAACGATTCTCTTGCAAAAGCATCTCAAAAAGTCAAAGCAAATGACCAAATCATCTGCAAATTGATGAAGCCGCCACCAATTGAATTAATTCCCGAGCAACTTCCACTTGAAATATTTTACGAAGATGAGCAACTTTTGGTAGTCAATAAAGCTGCCGGTATGTGCACTCATCCGGGCTACGGAAACAGATACGGAACACTTGTCAACGGACTATTGTATCATTTCGGATTGCGCGAGAGCATCAAATTGGATGATTATGATGAAGATGACGATACAGCCGAAGAGTTAGAAAGCGGGCAAATATTCGCATCCGATACTTTGCGTCCGGGAATTGTTCACCGCTTGGACAAGGACACTTCGGGATTACTTGTCATAGCCAAAAACGACGCTTCTTTGGCAAATTTGAGCAAGCAATTCGCAGACCGTACCACCGAACGCTACTATTATGCTATAGTTTGGGGAATTGTAAAAGAGGACCATGGCGTTATTGAAAATATGCTCGGGCGTTCAATCCGTGACAGAAAAATTTTTGCAGTAGTGAAATCTGATGGCAGAATAGCTAAAACCGAATATGAAGTTCTTGAACGATTTCATTTTGCAACGCTTGTGAAATTGAAATTGCACACAGGCAGAACTCATCAAATCCGTGTACATATGAATCATATCAAGCATCCCATATTCGGCGATACAAGTTATGGTGGCGATAAACAAGTTTACACCTATTTACCGGAAATAAATGCGATTTCCAAAAAATGCTTAAAAATGGTAAATAGGCAACTACTTCACGCAAAAACACTCGGATTCAAGCATCCGGTTACAAAAGAATTTCTAAAATTTGAATCCGACCTACCCGTTGATATGAAAGAGGTAATTCAGGTATTAAGGGAATTAGGTATTTCACAAAACGCATAGGGGTATTATGATTATCAAAAGAGCAGTTACAAGCGAGCCAATTAACGAAGTAATCAAAAATCGGTGGAGTCCGAGAGCATTTGACCGAAATCGCCGAGTTTCTCGCGAAATGTTAGTTTCGATTTGCGAAGCAGCAAGGTGGGCGCCGAGTTGCTTTAACGACCAACCATACCGCTATATAGTATGGGATTATCACCATAATAAATCAGCCTTCGACAGAGCTTTCAATTGTCTTGGCGAATGGAATCAAAAATGGGTGCAAACAGCTCCCGTACTGTTTGTGGCTCTTGCAGATTCAATTTTCAGAAAAACCGGCAAGGATAATCGTTGGGCTCAGTATGATACAGGAGCAGCGAGTATGAATATATGCCTACAAGCAACTTCATTAGGACTTATGGCACATCAAATGGGTGGCTTTGAAGGCGATAAATTGAAAAAAGAATTTGGAATTGACCAAAGATTCACTCCGATGGCAATGATTGCAGTTGGGTATCAAGCTGAAATTGAGGTGCTGGACGAAAGTTACCACAAAGACGAACTCAAAGCTCGTGAGAGAATCCCACTCGGACGTAATTTTTTTGATAGCGAGTGGGAAGTACCGATTTTGAAAGATTTTGCATAATGAATTTGTATTGCTGTTTTGAATGAACTTAGATGCGTTCTAAACTAAACGCCAACTTTCACCGTGTTGATAATTTATGTTCCGATAGTAATAAATCGGATTCAATTTGTTAACTAAAAGATGAATTTATGACTCTATTATTTATTTACTTATTTACAGCTTTAACAATATCCTTCCTTTGTTCAATAATGGAGGCTGTGCTCTTATCAACTCCACTTTCATATTTGAAAGCCAGAGCCTCAAAGGGCGATAAATCTGCGTTAAAATTCATCAAGTTAAAAGAAAATGTTGACAGACCCCTATCGGCAATCTTATCTCTCAATACCGTTGCACATACAGTTGGAGCTGCCGGAGTCGGGGCACAAGCTACTTTGATATTTGGAAATGCCTATTTTGGTATCGTATCGGCTGTGCTTACATTATTAATTTTGATACTTACGGAAATCATCCCGAAAACTCTCGGTGCAAATTATAGCCGTGAACTAATGAGTGTAGCTGCTAATACTATCAATGCAATGATTTTCGTTACATATCCATTAGTTGTAATGTCGGCAGTATTGACAAAGCTGCTATCCCGCAAAGGAACCGAATTGACCACAAGTCGCGAAGAAATATCAGTATTAGCGCATATCGGTACAGAAGAAGGAATTTTCGGCGATAAAGAAAACAAAATCATTCAAAATCTCATAAAATTAAAAAGCATCCGTATTTCTGACATAATGACTCCAAGAATTGTGGTGGTCATTGCAAATGAGGAAATGACTTTGCAGGAATTTTTGAAGAATAAGGATTTCCTACATTTCTCGAGAATCCCAATATATGAAGGCAATCGCGACAATATTACAGGCTATATTTTTCGCGAATTAGTATTTGAAAAGTTGGCAGAAGACCAATTTGACCTGAAATTAAAAGACATCAGAAGGGATATTGTTACTTTTTCCGATTCGACAACGTTATTCACAGCTTGGGAAGAGATGCTCAACAAAAAAGAGCATATAGCATTAGTTTCGGACGAATACGGCGGAATGGACGGAATAGCAACTCTTGAAGACATAATCGAGACCCTTCTCGGTTTTGAAATTGTTGACGAAAAGGACAAAGTTGATGATATGCAAAAATTTGCGATGGACAGATGGAAAACCAAGCAAATGAAATACCGACTACTGAATGAAGAGCATGAATAATAAACCATAAGAGTATGGATCTAATCTATCTTTTCAGGCAGCTTAAAATTATTTTGGATAAATATCCGTTACAATATTAGAGTAACTGACATTTATGTTTCAAAGTAATATTTAGTAGAACTTGAAAAGAAATAAACCAAATAGTTATTGCCCTCTATGCCTGAATGTAGATAATTTTTCATTTTGCAATGATTTTTATCATTGTAGTCAGTGCTTCGGTTTTTTTCGTTCAAATGAATTGCTGCCATCAAGAGAAGAAGAGAGAGAAACATACGAATCACACAATAATGATGTCAATGACCCAAGATATCGGAAATTTGTTGAGCCCATTACTTCTTCCATATTGCTGGAATACACACCTAATAGCAAAGGCTTAGATTTTGGAGCCGGGACGGGACCTGTGATAGAAACAGTTTTGAAAGAGAATTCATTTGATATCGTAATGTATGACCCAATTTTTCACAATTACCCTGAAGTGCTTAATGAGCAGTACGATTACATAGCATGTTGCGAAGTAATTGAGCATTTCCATAATCCGGTCTTTGAATTTGATAAATTTTCAAAAATGCTAAATCCGAAAGGAACTTTGTATTTGATGACGCATCTTTACGACAGCAGCATTGATTTTGCCAGTTGGTACTATATAAAAGATAACACGCATGTTTTCATCTATCAAAAAGATACAATGAGATGGATAAGAGACAAATACAAATATTCGTCAATGAGTATTGAAGGGCGAATGATAATATTGAGAAAAGGGTAATGTGGTTCCCACAACAAAAAAGCCCACCTTTCGGTGAGCTTTATCCTCGCTCCTGAGCAGGGACTTGAACCCCGGACCCTCTGATTAACAGTCAGATGCTCTAACCAACTGAGCTACTCAGGAATAAATTAGATTACAAAAGTAAGGATTTTTTTTAAATTTGCAAAGAGAAAATTTCAAAAAATAAAAAAAATGATTGTAAAAACTGAAGCTGTCGTTTTAAAAACTGCCAAACAAGGCGATACAAGCAAGATTGCGTCGCTTTATACCGATTCGCACGGACTGATTAGCGTGATTGCTAAAGGTGCTCGGAATTCCAAAAGCAAGTTTGGCTCTGCACTCGAGCCGCTTTCGATTGATGAAATCACCTTTTATCATAAGCCGAGCACAGAATTGTATCTGCTCTCCAATGCCGATAGCACAGGAAAAATCCGAAAACTGCAATCGAACACAGAATATTTGATTCACGGATTGATGATTGCCGAAACGATTATGATTTCTCAGGTAAAGCATAGCCCAAATGCTGAACTGAGCTTTATATTGAAAGAATCGCTCATGGAATTGAATCGTGCATCATGCGACCCATTTGCGATTTTTGCTTCGTTCTTGCTGAAATTTTCAAACGAAATGGGATTTGCTCCCGAAATTGAGTTGCTTCACGACATTTCGCCACTTGAGCATATTACGGTAAGTTTGCAAAACGGATGTTCTTGCACTAATCGAAGTGACAAAACTATTCAGATTTCGGCTGATGCATACAGTCTTATCAGCAAATTTAATGAACTTCCTTACGATGCTTTAGAAGGACTAAAATTAAATTTTAATCAACGATTAGAAGTATTTTCCTTTCTTGTTCGTTATATAAGCTATCATTTTGACAAAAGGTTTGTTCTTAAAAGTGCAGGTTTACTAAATTATGGATAATGCCGGCGGAGACCCTTATACGGGGTACGATAATTATTTCAACAGCGAGAATTGGCTAATTCTGCTGATTTTGCTTATACTTAGTCTTGTTATTTTTGCCTCAATCAAAGCAGGTGGTCACGCTCTCAAAAGATTTCGCAGTTATTTTGACGAGTCCGAACTCGGAAATAATTCAGCACTGACACGAATGGCTTTGAATATTTCGGACAACTTTAAAACATATTCATATTCCGAACATGTTGCTTCGACGGTCATATTTGCAGTTTCAGCCGTAGTATTTTATGAATTTGTGTCGCATTTTGCCTTTATTCAGAATGCAGATGATGCACTCAAAATAGCTTTGTTGACATTGTCAATCATACTTTTTGGGATTCTTTCTTATGTTTTCGGTGTGGTGATACCAAAAAATTACGCATCCAAAAATTTGATTTTTTCGGCAAGATTTTTTGCATTCCTATATCAGATTATTTTCCTTATTACGTTTCCAATAGTACATTTAATCAAGTTCATTGATAACAAAACCAAAAATAATTTCCAAAAAGATGATTCAGACAGTGCAAATACTGAAGGAACGGAAGAGATTCGGTACTTGATTGAAGAAAGCTCAAAAAGTGGATATTTGGACGAGGACGACCATGAATTGATGGAAAATGTGATTGATTTTACAGAAACCACCGTGAAGCAAATTATGGTGCCAAGGAATAAAATCGTAGCAGCAGAAATCAATTCCGAATCTCAGGTTATCATCGGGAAAATCATCGAGGAAGGCTATTCGCGTATGCCTGTTTATGAACAAACTATTGATAATATTGTCGGGATTGTGAATACTCGAGATATTTTAATTGCTCAAATGCATGGAAAGCTCAATGATTTGAGAGATTTTTTACGCGAAACAGTTTACACGAAGGAAAATGAGAATATTGATGCATTGCTCAAGGTTCTGCAACAGAAACGCTTGCAATTAGCCGTAGTGCTGGATGCTTTTGGAGGTACAGCCGGAATTGTGACTATGGAGGATATTCTTGAAGAACTTGTTGGCGAAATTCAAGATGAATATGATGAAGAGCAAGCTTTGGTTGAGTTCATTTCGGAAAATTCGTTCATTGTAAAGGCGTCTGCAAGTATAGTAGATTTGAACGAAATTTTGCCCAAAGAATTACCCGAAAGCGACGATTATGAGACTTTGGGCGGCTTGATTACGACTGAAACAGAAACAATTCCGGAATCCGGCGAACAGCATGTTTTGTTTGGTTACAACATGGTGATATTAAATCGTTCAAACAGATATATCGAAACTGTAAGATTGGATTTGTTAGCAAATGAATGATTTATGAAAATTTAATTAGAAAATTTTATCGGAAAATGAATAAGTATTAATTTTTCATTTAAAATAAAATGTATAAATTATGTTGATAACAGATGTCAATAATGCTAATTGTTGTTATGAATGTTCTTTAATTTGCATAGTCAGATAATCAATTGATTCTCAAATCAAATTATTTTAAGTATCTTTAAAGGTTAAAAATGTCATTACTACATTCAAAACTCGCTCAAATACTGCCTAAACAGGCAGATGAAATTCGAAATATGCTGAAAGAACATGGAGATTTTGTTGTTTCAGAAGTAACATTAAAACAGGTATATGGTGGCATGAGAGGTGTCAAAGGACTAGTTTGTGATACATCTGAAGTTCCTCCTGACAAAGGTTTGATTATTCGCGGCATCGAATTAAAAGAAATTACAGAAAAGCTACCCGAAGAAATCTTATGGTTATTGCTTACCGGAGAACTCCCAAATCAAGCTGAATTAGCAGACTTGCAAAAAGAACTTACCGCTCGGAATGCTGTTCCTCAATACGTTTGGGACGTGATTGACAGTATGCCCGCCGATTCTCATCCAATGGCGATGTTCAATACGGCGATTTTGGTGATGCAGAAAGAATCTGTATTTGCCAAAAGATATGACGAAGGTATGCCGAAATATGAGTACTGGGAAGCCACTCTCGATGATTTACTCAATCTTACTGCAAAATTGCCGGCAATAGCGGGCTACGTTTATCGCAAAAGATTCGGCAAAGGTCCACGTATCGAACCGGACAATTCGAAAGATTGGTCGGGCAATTACGTTCACATGTTAGGTTTGG
Source organism: Candidatus Kapaibacterium sp. (assembly GCA_023957315.1). Lineage (NCBI taxonomy): Bacteria > Pseudomonadati > Bacteroidota > Eximiradiia > Eximiradiales > Kapaibacteriaceae (SeqCode) > Kapaibacterium (SeqCode) > Kapaibacterium sp. (SeqCode). The sequence goes on along the minus strand of JAMLHE010000018.1, from coordinate 785 downwards.
AAGATAATAACGGTGAATTCTCCAAGTTAATGAGACTTTATTTAACACTGCACAGCGACCATGAAGGTGGCAATGCAAGTGCTTACACATCAACTGTTGTAGCATCCACTTTGTCGGATTTGTATTATTCACTTTCGGCAGGTTTGAACGCATTGGCAGGTCCATTGCATGGATTAGCAAATCAAGAATGTTTGAAATGGGTGTTAGAAACTATGGACCAATTCGGTGGAGTTCCGAGTGACGAAGATTTGGAAAAATTTGCTTGGGAAACACTTAATTCAGGTAGAGTAATTCCGGGTTACGGACATGCCGTACTTCGCATCACCGACCCAAGATACGATGCCTTTCTTGCTTTCGGCAAAAAGCATATGCCAAATGACCCTGTATTTGCCACAGTATCAAAAGTTTTTGATGTTGTGCCGAATGTATTGCGTCAAGTCAAGAAAATCAGCGACCCATGGCCCAACGTTGATGCAGGTTCGGGAGCTTTGCTCTATCATTACGGACTGAAAGAATTCAGCTACTATACAGTTTTGTTTAGTGTTTCGAGAGCTTTGGGAATCGGTGCACAAGCCGTTATTGCACGTGCATACGGATTGCCGATTACTCGCCCGAAATCACTTCCTACAGCAAAATATGCAAAGATGGTAAAAGGATAATTCCGAAATCTTTGCTTGAATCAAAAAATGGAAGCTGCTCATATTGGGCAGCTTTTTTTTGGGAGAAATGTAGGAGGCTGTCTCACAAGGGCAGCCATTTTTTATATTTTTGTGGAAAAAAAAGAG